>CAJXRW010000019.1 GCA_913060525.1 uncultured Gammaproteobacteria bacterium | reverse complement strand
TGTATAAGAGACAGATTATATAGATTCTTCTTTTTGAAAATTTTTGGAGTTTAAATGGCTGAATTAAAAGCTGATTTATTGGTTATAGGCGGTGGTATTAACGGCACAGGTATTGCGCTTGATGCTCAGGGTAGGGGCTTAAAAACTATATTATGTGAAGCAAATGACTTGGCTTCAGCTACTTCTTCAGCTAGTAGTAAATTGGTTCATGGTGGTTTAAGGTACTTGGAGCAATACGAATTTAAGCTAGTTCGTGAAGCGCTAAAAGAACGAGAAGTATTGTTGAATAAAGCGCCACATATTATTCAGCCACTTACTTTTGTCTTACCTCATGCTAAGCATTTGCGCCCGGCGTGGATGATTCGCATTGGTATGTTTTTATATGATCATCTGGCTAAGCTTAAAAGCCTTAAAAAATCTAAAAAAATATCACTTACAAAAGGGCTTGAAGGTGAGCCGTTATTCGATAAATATAAAGTAGGATTTACCTATTCTGATTGTCGTATTGATGATGCGCGCATGGTTGTTTTAAATGCAATTCAAGCGAAAGAGAAGGGTGCTGAAATCTATGTGAATACAAAATGTGTTTCTGCTGTTCGGGTTGATGATGGCTGGCATGCAATTCTAGAAAGCAAAGATGGTCAAATGAAAGTTCGTTGTAAAGCAATTATTAATGCCGCTGGCCCTTGGGTCGCGAATGTGATTCATGAAACATTAGAAACGAATTCAAAGAGTCAGGTTAAGCTCATAAAAGGTAGTCATTTTGTTGTGCCTAAGTTATATGAAGGCACCCATGCTTACATTCTGCAAAATAAAGATAATCGAATTGTTTTTGCCTTGCCGTATGGATTTACGGATACCAATGAAAATGAATTTACTGCAATTGGTACCACAGATGTCGATTACAAAGGCGATCCCTCAGCCGTTAAAATTTCAGATGATGAAATTGATTATTTGTGTGAGCTTATTTCGGAATACTTTAAAACTCCTATTAATAAATCTGAAATTATTTGGGATTGGTCAGGTGTTAGACCATTGTTTGATGATCACGCAGACGATCTGTCAAAAGTAACACGAGAATATTCATTTGAGGTTGAAGAGAAGAATGGTAAGTATCCAGTCTTATCTATATTTGGTGGTAAAATAACAACCTATCGCACCTTGTCTGAACATGCAGTTGATAAGTTACATAAATATTTTCCGCAAATGAAACACTGCCAAACAAAGCTTGAAAGTGTCCCAGGTGGTGAGGCAGACTCCCAGTTAAGTATTATTCAAACGCTGGAAAAAACATATCCTTGGTTGGATAAAGGCCTGGTATATCGCTATGCAGTTACCTATGGTTTACGAACACATAAATTTTTACATGGTTTAAACTCTTATCAAGATTTAGGTGAGTGTTTTGGCCATAATTTTTATGAAAGAGAGTTGGAGTATTTATATAATTATGAATGGGCAACGACTTTAGAAAGCATTATTTTAAGAAGAACTAAACTTATACTTTGGTTGACACAAGAAGAAAAAAATAAAATCTCTGCTTGGTTGCAACAACAAAAAGCTAAACTTTGAAATTAATAAGAATAATCAGGAGATAGTGATGAGCCAAAAAGTAAAAAACATATATGTATTACCAACAGTTGTATTATTTCTTATCGGTATTTATGATCTTGTGAGAGGTTTTATGCATACTTATATGCTGACTTGGGCCGCAGGTTACTTTGCCAAGTTTGATATGGCGACCGTACCACAAGATCAGGTGTTTATGCTTGGCGCATTTGGAATTTCTAATTGGTTAACAGGGTTTATATATTTATTGATCTGCTTTAAAGCAAGACACTTGTCACCGTATGTTTTAATATTAATACCTTTAACATATTTAATCGGAATTATAGGTGTTTGGTCTTGTGGTATTCATGGGCAATCAGCATATAACGGCAGATATTTTATGTTTATTTATTTTGGTATTTGCGTTTTAACCTTCATTTATTTTATGTATCAAAAGTATTCACAGAAAAAATAATTTACTCAATCGAATTAAATATCTTATCATTAAGCTATTGTCTCATTACTTACCATTATTTCTGATATTATTATAAGTATGTATTTGTATCTATGTGAGTAACCAATATGGGGCATCATCACAGTCACGATGGGCATGACCACCATCATCATGCGCCTGATAATTTCAATAAAGCATTCTTTGTCTCGATTGTCTTAAATTTAGCCTTTACCATAATCGAAGCGATTTATGCTGTCTTTGCAAATTCCATGAGTTTATTAGCCGATGCAGGACATAACTTTGGGGATGTGCTTGGGTTGGTCTTTGCTTGGATAGCAAGCTTATTGCTTCAGAAGTCAGCTAGCTCAATGTATAGCTACGGTTATAAAAAGGCCACGGTAATTGCTTCACTATTGAATGCGCTAATTCTATTTTTCACCTGTGGTATTTTGGGTTATGAATCAGTTGTTAAATTATTTGAACCTGACACGGTTAGAGCTTTGGATATTATTATCGTTGCCGCCATTGGTGTAGTAGTTAATGGGGCAACTGCCTTTATGTTTATACGTGGCGCTAAGGATGATTTAAATATTAAGGGCGCATATTTGCATTTGCTTTATGATGCATTGGTTTCAGTTGGTGTGGTTATTGTCGGAATTGCCATGATGATTGGCGTGAATGTAGCACCTGAGTATAAAGAATATTGGTATCGACTTGATCCAATAGCAGGGATCATAATTACTGTCATTATCATACTAGGTACTTGGAGCTTATTGCGAGAATCCTTTAAGTTGGTTTTGGATGGCGTACCTACAGGCATAAACCTAATGGAAGTAAAAGATTATTTGCAATCTATTGAAGGGGTGGTCAGTGTGCATGATCTCCATGTGTGGGGTTTAAGCACAAAAGAAAATGCCTTAACCTGCCATTTAGTTATAAAAGATAACGACATAAATAGTAAGGTTCATCATGAAATTGAACATTATTTGAAATCAAATTATAAAATTGAGCATATTACTATTCAAGTAGAAAAAGATAATGCTTATTGTCATAGTCATTGTGAATAAATGGATTGGTTATTATGAGCAAGCCTAATAAAAATATTTCTATTCCTTACATTCATGCGATTGTTGTTATTTTGGGTATTGTTATTCCTTGGGGTATTTTTTTTATCGTATTTCGAAACTCAATGAGTCAACAGAATATCATTATGTTTGTTATTATCATTATTGTGTTTCAATTTATTTGGATTCGCCTATCAAGTTACATTATTTCCAAATTTCGAAAAAAATAAGATTTTAATAAATTACACCATTGGTTGTTAACGGAACCTAGTACGGTATCCGTTTTCTATCGAAACGAAATTACTTTCTCGATGGAATTTTTATTCATTAACACCATTAATAATCTATCTAAACCTAGTGCTACGCCAGAACATTTTGGCAAGCCATGTTTATGAGCCGAGATAAAATCTTGATCAATATTGACTTGTGGTTTATCCAGTGTATTTCTTATATGGTTATCTTGCTTAAAACGCTGTTCTAAAATATTTGGATCGAGGCATTCTCCGTAACCATTAGCTATTTCAATTCCATTAATAAACAGCTCAAATCTTTCTGCAACTTGGTATCCTTGTTCTTGAGTTTGTTGGGCAAGTGCCGCTTGCTCAATTGGGTAATTGTAAATAAATGTTGCGATATCAGGTTTATTGAGGGTTGGCTCGATAAAATAGCTGAATAATATATCCAGGCATTCCACTCTATTTGGGTTTTCTAATCCTTGTATTGTACCAATTTTACTTAGTGTGATTTGTTTTAAATCTATATTACTGATCGTTAGAGGATTGATATTTAATCTTAGTGTGAAAATGTCTAAATAAGAAAAGTATTGAAAAGTTAGAGAGGGCGCAAGAACATTAATCAGATCACTTATTTCAGCCATTAGTTCTTGATAGCCGATATTTTCATGGTACCACTCAAGCATGGTAAATTCTGGATTATGCTTTTCGCTGATAGGGTCATCCCTGAAACATTTACATAGTTGAAAAATTGAACCTGAGCCATTAGCCAAAAGCCGTTTCATAAAATATTCTGGAGAAGTTTGTAAATACTTTTTCCCATATTGTGTGCTGACTGATATGGCGTCAATATACGGATCAGTGACTGTGTTTAGGGCTAATGTCGGTGTTTCAACTTCTAATATATTGCGAACATAAAAAAAATCCCGAATTTTTTTAATATAATCAGCTCGCTGTCTTAGTGTATTAATATTGGCAGTTGGCTGCCAATCTACAGATTTAGTCATGTGCTTTCTGAATGATTAGAAATAACGATTATTTTAACTGGGCATTATATGTCGAATGTTAATATTTATATATTCATTACCATTATATTCAGAGATAAATATCGAGCCAATGACTGATGCCGCTTGGTTGAGCGTAATTTCATGAATGGATTCATCACAGTTAAACCATATGCCTTTTATGCGCTTACCATTTTCTAATTCCAAGAATATTTGTGCATGATTTTTATCTTTACCAACCAGTTTAATCGATAATATTTCACCTTCAATTTCAAACAATGGGTACTCAAAGCCACGCCCAAATGGTTCTAATTGATTTATTTCATCAATAGTGCAAGGTTTAATGTCATTAGCATCTAATTTTCCATCTGTATAGATTGTCGGGCCTAATGCGATTCCATTAATATTGGCGCTAGTTTCTTGCTCAAATAAAGATCTAAACATTTTTAAGTTTCGATAGTCAATGCTTAAACCAGCCGCGCCAGCATGACCGCCGTATTTGATCATCAGATCAGGGTGCTGCTGATTAATCATATCTAAAATATGTTTGATGTTCAGATTATCCAAGCTACGTGCCGAGCCAGAAATAATACCTGCTTCATTAAGTTTAGGTGAAAAAATAATGGTTGGTCGTCCAAATTTGTCTTTAATTCGACTGGCAGAAATACCATGGATACCTGCATGTCCATCATCAATATAAATACATAAGCTTTTATAATCTTTGCTGACCAGTTCGTTTGCTTGTAATACCGCTTTTTCCGTTAATTTTTTTTGGATCGCTTTTCTTGTTTCGTTTTGTTCGGTTAAATATTGAATCCATTTTTCGGCTTCAACTCCATTTTCTTCAAGCAGAAAACTAACAGACGAGAATGCATCGGATAGCCGACCATCACTATTAAGCAAGGGACCAACGGTGAAGCCGAGGTATTCGCTATTTACGGGTTTGTCTTGTCGCTGCTGAAGTGCATGCCAGCATATTCTTTGAGATTGCTTAATAATTGATAAACCTGCTTTGGTAACGGCTCTATTATTAATACTTTCCGCCATGCTAACGCAATCTGCAATTGTGCCAACGGCAACGAAATCCAGTAATTGTTTCATATCTGGGAGGTGCTTCCAACCCATCTGTTGTAACTTTGAACGGGTTTGCGCCATGAATAACCAGGCTACCATGCAACCAGCAATGAGTTTGTCACCATAGTCACAATTTTCTTGTGATGGATTTAAAACGGCATAAGCACTTTTAGGGGGTCCGTCTGCGGGAATGGTATGGTGGTCGGTGACAATGGTATCAATGCCGTTTAACTTTAATAGCGCAATTTGTTTTTCATCTGATGACCCATTATCCGCAGTGATAATTAGGCTTGGCTTTGGGTTGTCTTCGAGTATTCTGCTCGCAAGCGAGTGTGATAAGCCGTAACCTTCTTGCATCCTGTGACCAATATAAGATTTTGTGCGTTCCTTTGGATGTCCAAATCCCTTTGTGAGCGCTTCATAAATAATGGCATGACTGGTTTGCCCATCACAGTCGTGATCGGTCTCTATTCCTATAATTTCTTTTTTCTGTAATGCGTTAACTAACCTTTCAACGGCAATATCCATATGCTTTAAATTTGATGGAGGGTATAAATAAGCTAGTTTCGGATTAATTAATTTATGTGCCAATTCAATTGATTGTATTCGGTTCGCAGTGATGCGGGCTTGTAGATCGGAATAATTTTCACTGACCATTTTTTCATATACTGCTTGATTGTGTTTTCTTTGAATGATTTTAGGATGTAGGGTTTTAATTATAACCTCGAGGCGCGTTTATGACGTGATAACGATGATTTTATAGTTGTTTTTCAATTATTAATACTGAAATAATGGCATCGGTGTTGAAATTTTATACTATTATTTGCAATAAGTTATTTATTTTCAATGATATGAGAAAACATTCAAATTTAATTTTATTAAAAATAATGATGTTAGGGTTATTATTTCTTTTTCAAGCTGGTTATGCAGCTGTTTCAAAAACGGAAGTTAAGCCAGTAGAAACAAAAGCAGAGGTCAATAAATTAGAGAAAAAGGCAAAGGTTAAGAATGCTAATCTGGATCAACAATTTGAAGAAGATAAACAGCTTGCACTCACTGTTATGCGAGATATTAAATTAACCATTTTCGAGCATAGCGATATTAACTCACACGACCTGAATTTATACAAACAACAAATAACGTTTCTACAACAACTGTTTTATGGTTACTATAAAACTTATACGGATAACATCCTCGCTGCACATGAGATGATACGAAATTGGGAGTCAACACAGAATCAGGGCAGCCTCGAGGTGATACGAATAGGGGTGAAGCTTTATGCCCAATCCAGGGCGATTATTCACGATAATGAGATAAAGATAAATGAATTAGAGGTTATTTTATCAGAATTAAAAACGCTGCTGGTGGATATCTTTAATAGAAGGGTGTCGGTGAGTGACAGCCTCTTGTTTTCAAATGTTTCCTCATTTTATTCTAGTAATTCCTGGCAGGTTGCAGCTGAAGGTGTTTCAACACACCTTCAAGAAATTATTTATGATATTAAACATGTAAAACTAAAAGATGAAGGCTTGCCTAGTGTAGGAACATGGTTTGTAATCCTGTTGCTATATCTAGTGGTATTGCGTTGGATTTTGAAATATTCTAAGTTCTTGGTCAGAATGTTACGACGTGTAGAGAAGCGCATTAATCTCAGACCGATATATCAGGTTGTTAATATATTTTTGAAAGGTATTATTCCAGCATTATTTATCTATTTTGCAGTGGATGATTTAACAAACCCAAGTGCTGATAAATATGATAATATTATCGTTGGTCTAATCTTTTCTTTGGTGTGTTCGCTGAACTTTGCACTTTTATTTTATGTTAGTTCCATGACGTTGTTTAAGAGGTCATCATTCGCTAAAAATATTTGGCTATTAATTTTATCTTTCATGACATTTATTATTTTATTGAATAATAATATTAACCCATTTTTATATTCAACACAGTTTTATCCGTTTATTGGTATCTATGGCGTTGCTGCCATCAACCTTATTATTGTGCTTATTATATCTATAATGGGGCTTGTCTCTGTTTATTTACAAAAAGACTTTTTAGTCAAAAAGGTCAAAAATAAAGTGGTGGCTTCATATCTCATTTGGTCTATTTATGTAGCACTAATTTCTGCGCCGATCATTATATCTTTTGGTTACTCTAATCTGGTCATCGGCTTTATTGTTAATATCATGCAAACGGGATTCTGTCTCTATTTTGTGTATCTGTCTTATAAAATATTTACAACTTTTTTATTTTTAGCCGTTATAAAATCTCACGAATACTTTCTTGAAAAAGAGAAAGATAAAGAGAAAAGGAAAGAAAGACGAGTCAGGCGTTCATACGCGATAAGGTGGTTGCGCTTTCTCTTTATTATTTTGACGGCAATAGCCACTTTAGTATTGATTGCACTTTTCTGGGGTGTGCCACCGTTATCGATAGAGAACTTATTTGATATGTTGCTATTTTCACCATTTCCTATTAGTGATAATGAGAATTTTTCTTTGTCTAGTATTCTTTATGGAATGTTAGTTTTTATTATTTGTTATGTGATGACCTTGGTTTTAACATATATCGTGGAAAATCAGATTTTGAGGCATACATTAGCGACATCGGGGACAAAATATGCCATAAAAATGTCTATGAAGTACTTGGGCATTATTATATCTATTGTTGTGTTTGTTTATGCGCTTGGTGTTGATACCAGTTCAATGACATTTGTTATTTCTGGGCTTTCAATTGGTGTTGGTTTTGCACTAAAAGATACACTGAGTAATTTCTTTTTAGGTATTTTAGCGTTAGTGACCCGTTACGTTAGGGCAGGAGACTGGGTTTATACAACGGATGAATCTATTCAAGGAACCATTGAACACATTGGTTTACATTCCACCATTGTAAGAGCCTTTGATCAAAGGCCTATTATTGTGCCTAATTCTCTTCTAATGTCGCAGGCATTGGTTAATGCATCTCGTATGACGAATCGTCGTATATTGCAATACTTAGGTGTTCGGTATGATGATCTAGCCGTGGTCAAGAAAATTTTAAAAGATGTCAAAAGAATGTTGCTAAGTCATTCTGGTATAGATCAAACGCAAACAACACTTGTTAATCTGGTTGATGGTAGTACAGATATGGGTTCTACAACGGAAGGGTGTTATGGAGATTATTCAATTAATTTTATGGTCTACACATTCACAAAAACAACTAACTGGGTTGAGTTTCAAAATATCCAAGATGAAATTATGCTTAAAATTGGTGAAATTATAGAATCAAATGGCGCAGAAATTGCTTTCCCAACTTCTACGCTCTATTTGAATAAAGGTCAACATAATCAGGGTAAGCCATAGTAGAATGGTTATACATTAATGGTACTAACTTAAGCAATTAACTTAATAAAAGACATTGTCATCATCGGACTTGATCCGATGATCCAGGGTGAACAGAGCCCGAAAAGGGCAAATAATTTTGCGCTTTTAGTTGTGAACGGCACGAGCTTGGCGAGTGACTGGGTTTTATTAATAGTCAAAGCTAAATTCTGCATCTGAGTTGCCTTGATTCCAAATCAAGCATGTCCCGTACTTGATACGGGATCAGAATGACGTAACTGTCTGAATTACCTTAATATTATAGTTTTAATATTCAAGTGTGGCTGTGCTTTATGGGTGATCAGGTAACTTTAAGCTCTTAGACTTCCACAAATAAAATACACAAGGAATAATCGCCAATGTTAAAAAAGTAGCGCTAACCATACCGCCGAACATCGGTGCAGCAATTCTGCGCATGACTTCTGACCCAGTACCCGTACTAATCATAATTGGAACAAGCCCAACCAAAGTGGAAGATATCGCCATAGTTAACGGACGTATGCGCATTAATGATCCCACCTTAATAGCTTCAATCAATTCTGCTTTTGTTAGGGTTTGATTATTATTTTGTTTTTCTTGGAGCTTGTCGTTTAAAGTGGTTTTTAAAAAGTGCAATAACACCATGCTTTCATCACCTGCAATGCCCGCTAAAGCAATAAAGCCAACAGCGACAGCAACGGACATATTGTAATCTAGTCCGTACATAAACCAGATACTACCAATAAATGATAATGGAATGGTCGCCATGACGATGGATACCTCTATAAAATTTCTAGAATGCAGGTACAGTAAAAAGAAGATTAGTAGTATGGTTAAGGGCATTAAAATCATTAAGCGTGCGTTAGCGCGCTGCATGGATTCATATTGCCCTGTCCATAACAAACGATAACCAGGAGGCAAGGATAGTTTCTCTTGAACTAATTTTTGAGCACTTTCTACATAACTACCTAAATCGCGATTAGCAATATCAACTAAAACCCAACCTGTTAATTGGGCATTTTCACTTTTAATTGCTGGTGGTCCTTCTGTTACTTTGATACTTGCTACATCTTGTAGCAAGATATGATTTCCATTAGGTGTGATGAGCGGTAATTGTTTAATTGACTGTACATCATTACGCTCACTTTGTGGAAAACGTAAGTTCACTGGAAAACGTTCACGACCTTCTATTGTTTCTGTGATATTCATGCCACCAATCGCTGAACGAATCATTTCTTGAATGTCAGCAATATTTAAACCATATCGTGCTGCAGCTTGTCTGTTAATATCGACATCAATATATCTCCCTCCCACGGCTCGATCAGCATAAACAGAAGTGGTACCTATTACTTGTGGTAATAGCTGTTCTAATTCCTGACCAATTTCTTGAATTTTAGCCAAACTTGGCCCAATTATTTTAATACCAACGGGTGTTTTAATGCCTGTCGTTAACATATCAATACGAGTACGAATAGGCATTACCCAAGCATTTGTCACACCTGGTAACTTAACTGTTTGGTTTAATTCTTGTTTAAGTTTTTTTATGGTCATGCCTTTACGCCATTGATCTTTAGGTTTGAGTTGGATAACGCTCTCAATCATTGTCATCGGTGCAGGGTCTGTTGCTGTTTGCGCACGACCAACTTTACCGAATACAGATTTAACTTCTGGAATGGTTTTAATGAGCTTATCGGTTTGTTGTAACACTTCCCTTGCTTTGCCGATGGATACCCCAGGTAGCATCGTTGGCATATACATTAAATCACCTTCATTTAAATCAGGCATAAACTCAGAACCTATTTTGCTATATGGCCAATAAGTTAAGGCTGCTACTATAAATGTGAATAGAATAAGTGACTTAGGGTAGCGTAGTGCCAGACCTAATACAGGATTATAAACTTTCACCAAAATTCTATTAATAACATGCTTATCCTTAGGTATTATTTTTCCTTTAACAAAATACCCCATTAACACAGGAATTAATGTAATCGCTAAAGCTGCTGCACCTGCCATGGCATAAGTTTTAGTAAATGCTAACGGTGAAAATAGTCTTCCTTCTTGCGCTTCTAAAGCAAAGATTGGCATAAAACTGACCATGGTAATTAAAAGCGAAAAGAATATGGTTGGACCAACATCCACAGCCGCTTCTTCGACAATTTTCCAATGACTGATAGCTAGATTATTTTCTTGTGCCTGAACTTTTTTAGAATGCATATTTTCAATTAAGATAATCGCTGCATCGACCATAACGCCAACACCAATCGCAATCCCGCCCAAAGACATAATATTGGCATTGATGCCCTGTAATTTCATAATAATAAAGGCAATCATCACCCCAATCGGTAAACTAAAAACAACGACCAACGATGATCTGAAATGAAATAGAAATAATAAACACACCGCACTGACAATCATAAACTGTAACACCAGTGTCCAGCTTAGGGTATGAATAGAGCGTGTAATTAAACTGGAACGATCATACACAGGTACAATTTCAACGCCTTTAGGTAAACTGGTCTGTATTTCCGCTAGTTTTTGTTTAACCCCATTAATGGTACTTAGTGCATTTTCCCCTTGACGCATAATGATGACACCACCCACAGTTTCACCTTGCCCATTTAATTCTGCCACGCCTCGACGTGCTTCAGGGCCAAATTTAACGGTAGCAACATTGGAAACATAAATAGGGGTGCCATTTTTATTGATCCCTAAAGGAATATCTTCAATATTTTTGAGATTTTGAATATAGCCTGTGGCACGAATCATATATTCAGCTTCAGCCATTTCTGCAACTGAGCCACCCACTTCCTGATTGGCTTGTTGAACCGCTTGTTTCACTTGTTTTAAAGTTAGACCATAAGCTTTTAGTTTATTGGGTTCAACGGTGATTTGATACTGTTTTACCATCCCGCCCATGGTGGCAACTTCAGCGACACCTGGAACGGTTTGTAATTCATATTTTAATATCCAGTTTTGAATGGTGGTTAGCTGTGAGATATCTAATTTTCCAGAAGGGTCAGTCAAAGCATATTCATATACCCAGCCTACACCCGTGGCATCGGGGCCAATTTCTGGTTTAGCTGTGGGTGGCAATTTACCTGATATTTGATTGAGATATTCTAATACTCTTGATCGTGCCCAATACAAGTCCGTACTTTCATCAAATATGATATACACATAAGAATCACCAAAAAATGAATAGCCACGAACTGTTACTGCACCAGGAACTGCTAGCATAGCAGTTTCAATTGGGTAGGTGATTTGGTCCTCAACCACTTGAGGTGCCTGACCTGGATAACTGGTTTTAACGATCACCTGTACATCCGATAAATCAGGGATAGCATCTACTGGTGTTTTCCATAAAGTGTATAAGCCTGCTAATAATAAAAATGCAGCAATCACCAACACAATAAATCGATTTCGTAATGACCAACGAATAATAGCTTCTAACATTATGGTTCCTTATTATTCTGCGTGTTGGTGAATAGACGGTGTCTCTGGCAGCTTGGAGCTCATATCCATTTCACCGTCAGACATATCATTTATGTCAGAATTTTTTTTGGGCATAGCTTCTTGATTGTTATTCCTATTATCTAAGCGCGATAAACTTGCTTTAAGGTTACTTTCAGAATCCAGCAAAAATTGCGCAGAAGTCACTACTTTATCGCCTGGTTGTAACCCTTTAATAACCTGAACCCATCTGGCGTCTTCAATTCCTGTTTGCACTTCAACAGATTTGAATTTTCCACCACCCAATGCCAATACGACTCGATTGGTATTCCCTAATCTGATCAACGCTTCTTTCGGAATGGACAATACATTCTCTGAGTTTGATGAATGGATAAGCACATCAGCATACATGTTAAGTTTTAATTTCAATTGATCGTTTTGAATTGGAATTCTAACTTTAACAGAACGTGTTTTGGTGTTTAGCTGAGGATAGATATAGCTTATTTTACCCTTGTATACCTGCTCAGGTGATGACGGGACAGTAATGCTAACGGGTTGTCCCATTTTAATTTTTTGATCATCTCGCTCATACACTTCTGCCAATACCCAGACTTTTGATAAATCCGCAATCGTCATTAACACGATATGTGGATTAATATGCTCTCCTTCTTTAATCAATAGATCGGTGACATACCCTGAGACAGGCGCATAAACACCAATAAGCTGTTCAGACTGTTTTGACTGCGTGATTGATTGTATTTCTTTTTCAGACATGCCCAGTGTTAATAGCTTCTGTCTGCCTGCTTGAATAAATGACTCTCTTTTAAACTTGATTGCCAATAAATATTCCTCTTGAGCGCTAATGACATCTGGCGCATAGAGTTTAAATAACAGTTGTCCCTTTTGAATATGCTCACCAATGGTTTTGACTTTTAAATCTCGAATCCACCCTAAGCTATAACTATTAACGCTTTCGATTCTATTTTCATCTGGTTGGATATAGCCCACGGTTTTAATGGTTTGATCAATCAATTGTGTTTTGGCTATTGCTGTACGTACACCAATATTATTTTGCACAGAGCTATTAATCTTGACTGTGCTATCTTCGTTACTTTCATAGACTGGCACTAAATCCATTCCCATGGGTGATTTACCTGGCTTATCGCTACGATAACTTGGGTTCATAGGTGACTGCCAATATAGTGGTTTTTTTGTTTCTTGTTTTGAAGACGTATCATTTGATGATGTTATCAAAAAGATAGTGACCATTAATCCTGTTAGCGCTAACAAGACAATGAGGGCAATGACTAATTTAATAGTTGTCTTTTTCATTACTTATTTTCCCTGTAAATACAATAAATTAATTTGTGTTTTAAGTAAGCTGACTTGGGTCTTTAATGCAGCCAATTGCGTGTTGTAATCCTGTAAATAAGCCAATACCAGTGTTGGAAAATCTGTTTGTTTATTTTGATAGGCAACCTCTGTTGATCTGGCATACATTTCTGCTTCAGGTACTAAATTGTCTTGGTATAATTGACTTTGATCAGACAACAATTTCCAGTTCGCAAATGTCGTTTTTAACTCGCTTGACAGTTGCTGATAATCTGCCTGCTCTTTTGCTTTCATGGAAGCATAACGGTCTGTGCTTGCTTCTAACTCACGATCTTGTAAATTTGAGGTAAAGAAGGGTAAGTCCATGGTAACTTGTGCGCCAATAAAATCAGATCTAGGCTGACCCGTTGTCATATTGGTTCCCTCACGAAAACCATAGACCACACCAACATTAAAGCCTGGATAATACTGCTGTTCGCTCAACTCAATATCTTTCTGACTCACATCACTTTCCAGTCTGTCTATTTTTAGCAAGGGATGTTGTTGAATCTTTTCAGAGATAATGCGCACACTATTTGGGGTATTCCATACAGGTAAATTTGCTTTGAAGGCATGATCATTAACGGATAACCAGCGGCTTAATTGACCGTTAATAGCCTGTATTTGTTGTTTAGCCCATAAAATACTTTGGTCTGCTTGACTAAGTTCCAGTCGAGCACGCACCGAGTCTTTTTGTTGAATTTGATTGTTGGCCAAAAGTGCTTGAGTTGTTTCTGTTAATTGAGAAAACAACTTTTTTTCTTTTTGATAAGAAATTCCAATTAACAAATAATTGTAGGCTAAAAAATCTGGATTGTTCGCTTCTTTCGCAATTTCAATATTTCTTTCGCAAAATTTCCGTGCATCTTCATATTGCTTCATCGAAATCAAAGCACTACTAATATTACTTCGAGCAAGATAAATTTCCTCTGGATAATTTAACTCTTCAGCCAGTTCCAGATTTTTTTGAAAATACATAAAAGCTTCCGTTGGCGAAGTATCCAAAAGTGCTTCTCCAAGTTCTCGATAAACAATGTTTGTTGACTCTTTTACTCCAGCCTCTTCGTAAAGTTTGAGGGCTCTTTTCATCCGCTTGATGGAAAGGTCAAAATCTTCTTTATTAGCTCGTCCTTTGTGATGAAGGACATAAGCTTGCATCATTTTATTCCCAGAATCAACTGAAAGTTCTTCCAAATGTCCAGCATATTCTCGTGAAAGTTCTACGCTATCTTCTTTGTGGTAGGCGACACGAAGTAAGTTTTTTAAGGCATTCATTTGCCCTAAAGTATCCTTGACTTGCTTTGAAATTTCTAATGATTTGTTGAAGTATTCTTTTGCCTTGATGGTAAAATCTTGGTGGTAAAATTGGAGTCCAATTTTTTCGTAAGCTTTGGCTTTTGATGATCCCTTTAAACCTTCAGCGGCAAGAATTAGACTATCTACATTTTGTGCAAAACAAGATGTAGTTAAAAGGAGTAGCAGGGTAATAATGATGGGTTGTCGATACATTTGTATGGCGAAAATATAAAA
>CAJXRW010000018.1 GCA_913060525.1 uncultured Gammaproteobacteria bacterium | reverse complement strand
ATCTACACAGAGTAGATCGTCGGCAGCGTCAGATGTGTATAAGAGACAGTATTCAGGGTATACATTTCACGGAAATGTACTCTATCTTTATTAAAAGTAAAAAATTCAATGGATTTTGGGACGACCAAAAATCCGCCCCATTTATCGGGTTTTGGCGGATCAATATTTTCAAAACATCGGCTCGTTTTTTCATATTTTTCTAGTATTTCTTCTCGTGACTCAATGGGTTTGCTTTGATGAAAACTAATCGTCACAATCTGTGATGCTTTATCTCTTTCAGCCCAAAGCTTCTGAGCTTGTGTATCATCAAGTACTTGTGCATCACCAATTACCCTAACTTGATAGCCAACGTGATCCCACCAGATTGTCATCGCCACTTTTGGGTTACTAATTAGCTCAAGCGCTTTAACAGATTCAAGGTAAGTACAAAAAACAAAGCCCTTTTCATCAGCTGCTTTTAAATCAACAAAGCGACCAGTTGGATAACCTTCATCATTAACCGTTGATATGCAAACAGTATTATTATGTTTTAGGGGAGATTCTTCATTTGCCTTATCCCACCATTCAATAAATTGTAATATTGGGTGATTCATCTCTATTACCTTTTAATGAAACTCAACTAATTATAGCGAATTGTAGATTGAATAAAAGGAGCCATCAACAAATGATTTTTATATTGGCTCTTGCTGAGGTTCAATTAATATTTCATTCATAGCCACACCTTTTGGCTGTGCCATTGCGAATAGCACTGTGTTGGCAATATCTGTCGTATTCAAAAAATGTTCTCGTAACTGACTACCATATTGTTGTTCTGCTTCTTTATCAGTAGACATTTCCTGCAATGGTGTTTGAACATTCCCAGGTTGAATATTGACTACTCGGACTCCCGATTCAATTAATTCTTGACGCAATCCACTTAACATAAACTCCATGAAAGCCTTTGATCCTGAATAGACTGATAATCCAGGAAATGCTTTACGCCCAGCATCAGAGGTAATGTTAATGAACATGCCTTGAGATTCAACAATAGGATCAATAATAGCATGGGTAATATTCAGCAGACCAATCACATTGGTATTCACGGTGTTAAGCCATTGGTCATAAGCTTTTTTTTGCATTAGCTGATAATACATTACACCTGCACAATTAATCACAAAATCAGGGTTACCAAATTTATTGACGGCACTCTCAAGAAAAGTATTGACCATTTCTTTATTCTGGACATCAACCTTAGCTAAGAGAACATTCTCACATCCACCGCCAGAAACTTGTTTTAATTTCTCTAGTCGGCGAGCACCCATAGAAACCTTCATGTTGCTAGAGATACATGCTTTTGCAATTGCCGCGCCCATTCCACTGGAAGCACCAAAAATAATGACATGTTGATTAACTAAATCCTGCATTTATACTCCCTGGTACTAATGTAAATTTTCTGAGAATAATGCTGAAATCAATGGGTATTCAGCTATATTTTCATTACTAATTTTTAACTTACGGCAAAGTTGATCGTAATTATCCTGTTGATATTCAACTTCAGCATCTAGCCAGCCATCATAATTTTCTAATAAGCAGGTTAACTTTTCATCTTTTACTTGATCTAACCATTTATCTGCTGGAATAATTTTTAAATGGTAATGTTTAGCTATGCTGGCACCAGACAAATATTTTGGATTTATCATATTAAAATATTGATTAGATAATTCTTGCTGACTCGAATATACAATTATTTGTGCAATTTTCTCAACACTTGTCATTTCAAGGTTAAGCCCTTTTGGTACAGCGCCTATCTCTTTAATTGATTTCAGAATCAACCAGTTCATATCGTTATCATTAATATTCGATTTAAGTTCAGCAAAAATATTACCTGGTCTAAATATCGTCACAGGCAATCCTAGCTGAATTGTTTCATTTAATATTCGTTCTGATGCCCACTTAGCTTGGCTATACCCAGAATTCAAATCATAAATATAATTACCTACATTCCCATTTTCTGGTTTTACTGCCTGATTTTCAGGGAAAATACCATTTGTTGAAACGTGATAAAATGGTTTCAAATAATATTTGAGACAAACCTCAACCATGTTTTTTACCCCATTGACACAGACCTTTTTCATGGACTGATAAGGCAATATTAAATTTACATTTGCTGCAGCATTAATCACATAATCAACGTCACTCGCTAACGCCTGCCATTGCTTAATGGATAAGCCCAATCTAATGTTTGAGAGATCACCATTCTGAATGATGATACGATTTACATATTGTGCAGCATTCAACCCTAATTTTTTAAGTGTGGATTTAATTCTTTCCTGACTTGCTTCATCATTTTCACCACGCACTAAACATACAATCTTATCTTTAGTATCCAACAGTAAATGCTGTAAAATATGTGACCCCAAAAAACCAGTTGCACCCGTTAACAAGCAGACCTTTTCTTTCGGCTTTTGGTTACGACTCCTGTGAGGTTTATTCATCAAAAAGTATTCTTTAATTTGATTGATACTGATATCAATATCTTTCAGGACAGCTAATTTGTTATCCTGCTCGGCTGATTGTTGGCTCATAAAAAGTTGATAGCTTTGCTCAAAAGTGCTATTGGCAATAAAATCTTTTATATTAACTCTGTTCAAGCTTAATTTTGGCGCATGAGAAATTAATACCATTGCAATTAAAGAGGTACCGCCCAGATCAAAAAAACCATCCTGGTTATTTATTCTATCTATGGGTAAATTTAATAATGTTGACCAAAGTTTTCGATAATCACGCAGGTTTTTTACATAACCAAATTTTGTAATATCAAACTGATTCTGACTTTTGACAAGTCCTTTTCTATCTAATTTGTTTGAATAGGGATTGATTGGAATTTCAGACACAATGTTAAATGTTTGCGGCACCATATAGTTAGGTACGTGTTCTGCTAGGTAACTAACTAATTCCTGACTTGAGGCAGCGTTATTTTGCAAATTCCATTTGTCTTTGAATTTCACCTGATTTTCTGACGGTATTTCGATATAAGCAACCAGATACTCAGACGCACTCGTCTGCCCTTCTTTAACGACAACACAATGAACAACCTCTAGTTTTTCTTTAAGTATTGCTTCTAAAAATGGTAACGATATATTATATCCCCGTAATCTAACAAAATAATCACAGCGACCATAAATAATGACTAGCTGTCCATTTTCAATCAATCTTGCCAAATCACCCGTTTTATATAATCGCTTACCAATAGGACTTTTATTTGCAGGGATGAAACGCTCTTGGTTCAATTCAATACGATTGATATATTCCTCTGCCAACCCTGGTGAGTAAACATATAATTCACCTTTTTGATCAGGACTACACAAATCTCCCTTCTCGTCCAATAAAACAGTCTCAACATTTTTTAATAAATAACCAACTGGTATAACTTGCTCATTATCAAAAACACTGTCTTTTTTTGTGAGACGATATACCGCCACATCATGACATTCTGAAATTGAGTAAAGATTATATATATTCGTTTTTTCCATATACGGTATTAACTGATGATATAATCCTGAAGAGACAATTTCCCCATTCAGCCAACAGGTATGCAAATGCTCAAATATTCTTTTTGCTGCTTCGGGTTCGGCATGTAATAACATTTCCAGATAGGATGGTGTAAACAGGAAGTCATTGATTTGGTGCCTCTCAATAAACTGCGTTAGCCGTCCAAAATCATGCAAAATATTGTCATTGATAATATATGAACAACCACCTTTTAACATTGGTCTAAAAACTTCCCAAAGATAATAAATACTGCAACCAACCCGACTTTGTTCAGTGTAATCTTTAATTTCATTACGCATATCATAAGAAGCCAAAATCGCCTTATGCGCAATCGCAATACCTTTATGTGTGCCTGTTGTACCAGAAGAATACACAAGCCACACAATGTCATTTTTGCTAACATTGTTGCTGTTCTGGTACGCGTTAGATATATCTTCTGATGTCTGTTTATTATAAAGCTCAACAATATTAATTGTTTTAGTGCCTTCAAATACCATATCGTTATCACATAACATAACCGTGGTTGCTGTTTCTGTAATAACTTCATTGAGAAAACGATTAGGGAAAGCTTTGTCTAATTGTAAACAACGCCCACCTAGAGCCGAAACAGCTAAAAATGCAATAATTAGCTCAACTCTTTTTTCTGAATATAATCCGACAACCGTATTTTTTTTAATGCCTGCAGACTGAAAAACTTGAGAGAATGTTTTAATATATTGTTCAACTTCAAAGTAACTCAATTGAACATTCTCATCTACCAAACAGCTTGCCGTTGGCGTTTTTTTTGACTGTTTAAAGAAGGCTTGATGTAACGTCTTAGATTCTAAAAGCATCTTTATACCAAGCTGATTAATTGCAATTGATTATATAATCAGCCAACGTGTATCTCTTCTTTATGTTTTTTACAGAACTGGATAAAGAAATCACTAATAGAAAACCAATAAAAAATAGATGCTAAAATAAGTATAGCAATCATGTTATCTGTATAAAACCCTGCAAACAATAAGATGTAAAACGGCAAGACTGATAGAAAATTAAACCAGGCTTTATTTAATCCATTGGTAAAAATAAATATCACCGCAACAACGACTAACGCCTCACAGGTTAAAACAATGTTTTCGTGGTCAGCTGTAGCAATAAGCCCACAAATTAATAAGAAAACAATCCAACCGATAAAACGATGCTTTTTTAATGCGCCCATGCTAATGGGGGCAGCCATGTAAGACATGATGTTGAAAATTGCGACAGTCACCATTAAATTTGCCCAACCAGATGAATTCAAAAAGAAAATTAATGCCACTATAAAATTCGTAACCATAGAAGTCTTAGAAAAATGGTACTTGGGACACATTTTTTGTAAAAATTTAGGTGCTTGCTTTTGGTGTGACATACCAGACAACATCCTGGCTGAAGAACCTAAATAAGTAAACCCTGTAGCTGATGGAGAAACAACGGCATTAATAATTAACAATAATGACATGATGTGCAAACCCAATATCGCTGTTAAATTAATCATCGGCGAGGTTAACTGAACATTTTCCCATCCACCAGTTAGGTAACTTGCTGGCATAGCCGCCATAAATACGAATTGAATAATTAAATAAAATACCAAAACCAAGATAACTGAGATAAAGAATGCAAGTGCCAAATTACGTTCTGGTTTCTCAATTTCACCTGCAAATGAACCAATTGTCTGAAAACCATTGAATGAATAAATCATCCCCGCCCCAATCATGGCAACTAAAATAGAAGACATATCATGCGGTTTTTCTGGAACTGTATCGGTAAAATTACTAAACGCAAAATGCGCAATTACTAAAGCAATTAAAACAATGACTGGTGTGGCAAATTTAATGATGGTGACAATATTATTAATTTTTGCCAAAAATCTAATTCCAAAGTAGTTTACCAGTAAAAACAAGCATAAAAGAACCACTCCCAGTAATTTACCATAAATGGTCAAACCATCTGGTGTAGCAAATGCCTCCCCTAAATAAAAAGCTAGATATTGTGTAGATGCCTGTGCTTCTGTTGAAACAGTCGCAATAATTCCAAACCAGTTAACGAAAGCAAAGGGCAAACCAAATGATGAATTGTGAGTAATAGAAATGATCCGTGCGGTAATACCCCGATATGGGTATTTCACAAAACCATAAATAAAGCAAAATGCAACAGCCAAAATAAATGCTGCGGAAACAATCCAAGATAAAAAGGCATAATTACCCGCTAATTGTGCAGCAATCAATGGCGCAAAAAGCCATCCTGAACCAACCATACAGGTTGCGCCAATCATAACAGAACCAAATAAACCAATTTTTTGTTCGCGAACCGAAACATCCATAAAATAACAGCAAGAAAGAAATCTTGATCTAATTATATATATTCAAATTCAACATTGTTTACGTAAATAACATTTAATTGAAAAAAACATAAAAAATAACCTTACCAACCCTTTAATTATTGAATACCATTACAACACGTTAATAGAAAACAGACATTATGACACAGTCTCGTTTACAACGAATTCAAGACACACTCTCTCAAAGACAAGAAGACGTTACCGTTTTACTTGATCAGGTTCACAAACCTCATAACCTATCAGCAATCATACGCACGTGTGATGCAGTGGGTATTCCAAAAGTGCATGCAATTGAAAATCGAGTTCAATCACTTAGAACATATCGGACAGCCTCTCTAGGTAGCGAAAGATGGGTTGATTTAGAAATACATGAAAAACCCATTGCGCTTATTAATAAATTTAAACAAGAAGGTAAACAAGTGCTTGCTGCACAACTTTCAGATAGCGCCGTAGATTTTCGTCAAATTGACTTTACTAAACCTACAGCTTTGGTAATGGGCGCAGAAAAATGGGGGGTATCTGAAGACACTGCTACTGCGGTTGATCAGCATATTATTGTTCCAATGCATGGCATGGTCGAGTCACTCAATGTATCTGTTGCAACTGCATTAATCTTATTTGAAATGCAACGACAGCGGTTAGCAAAAGGTTTGTATGATAAAGATAAAACTATCTGCTCAAAAACATTATTTGAATGGATACAACCTAAAATGGCAAAACTTTGCCAACAAAGAGGATGGTCTTATCCTGAATTAGATGATGATGGTGACATTCTGAATCCTTCTGAATGGATGACTCAAATGAGACAACATTCCCAGTGATTAATGCAACAATTCAGTCAATATTCCTCAATCATAACTATATCCCGTATGGTGCTTATGAGAACATAATCCAGGATATCCCTACTCTTTCATTCCCCAAGGATATCCCAACACAATCAAGGCGATTTAAACGCAAAACATGGTTTTTCATTGGTGGCTATTCTAAAGATTGGTATGTAGGACTAGCAATAGTTGATGCTGGCTATCTCGCAAAGGCCTTTTGCTATATCTATGACACTAAAAATAAAAAACTGATCGAGGACGAAATAACCGTTCCTTTTGGTTTTGAGAAAAACTTTGATCCAGGCTTTAACAATACTTGGAAAATAAAAAATTATTCCATTGTAGCAAGTGAAAATAAAGTCATTGCTGAAGTTAATACTAAAAAATTTACTTTAAAAATTGATCTTAAAAATAATACAGCGGGTATCAGTTGCTTTTGCCCATCTGAGACAAAAAGACCATTTCATTACACTTATAAAAATCTTTTACTGGATGGTGCATTCGAACTAAAAATAAATGGACGATCCAAGATATATCAAAATATGAAATTTGGCTTGGATTTTTCAAAAGGCTTCCCGCCTCGGCACACTTTCTGGAACTGGGCATCATTTCAAGGAAAATGTGAAGATGGAAAAGAGGTTGGCATTAACTTGGTTGACGGTTTCAATAGCAACTTAGAGAATATCATTTGGTATGCTAATAACTCTATTCTAACAAAAGATGTCAAATTTAGTTATTCAAAACCGCTAGACAAATCAAACTGGCATGTCAGCAACCAAGAGCTTGAACTAACCCTAACACCACAAGGTGCTAGAAATGAAAATATTAATTTACTCATTATTAAAAGTAAATTTACTCAGGTTTTCGGGGAAATAAATGGTAAATTCCTAATTGACGGATATTGGAAAAAAATTACTGGCTTCGGCGTAATGGAAGAGCATGAAGCAAAGTGGTAAACCACTTAATTACACACTAGAAGATATCAAACAAAACACCTAGAATAATAAATAACCCAATATAACCGTTACCGATTATGCCAATCCAAAGAAATGCCCTCTTAAACTATTTCAATGAACTATTAGAACCACATAAGTTTAATGACTACTGCCCAAATGGTTTACAGATTGAAGGTAAGCAAACTATCAACAAAATAGTTTGTGGCGTAACTGCTTCTAAAGCATTAATTGATAAAGCAATAGAATTAAAAGCTGACGCAATCTTTGTTCACCATGGCTATTTTTGGAAAAACGAGAGCTACCCAATTGTCGGTATGAAAAAAGAGCGTATCGCAGCCTTGATTAAAAATGATATAAATTTATTCGCATATCATCTACCATTAGATGCACATACCACTTTTGGCAACAATGTACAGCTTGCAAAAAAACTGGGATTAGAAACCATAGGCGAACTGAACACAAATACAAGCCCAAACATTGGCATTATTGCTCAGCTCCCAAGCCCGACCGATCCAGAAGAATTTGCAAACCATATCTCAAATATATTAGGCAAGCCAGCATTACACATTAATGGTAATCAACAGAAAATCCATAGCATTGGGATATGTACGGGCGGCGCACAAGGCTTTATTTTAAACGCAGCAGAACAGGGTCTTGATTCCTATCTAAGTGGTGAAATATCTGAAAACACAACTCATATCGCACGTGAGTGTCACATTCATTATTTCGCGGCTGGACATCATGCAACAGAGCGATATGGTGCACAAGCCATTTCCGAACACTTAAGTCACATTTATGACATTGAAGCTATTTTTGTTGATATTGACAACCCAGCTTAAATAAACCCAAAAGCGCTTCTGAATATAATCTTGCCAAATTTTAATGATCTACATCACAAAACCAAAAATATTTATGCTACAATGCACAATATTGAATATTCATAATATATAGGTGCAACATGACAGCAGCAAACTCTTCAGAAAACGAAAAAGTACGCATTATTAAAAAATACCCCAACCGTCGTTTATATGACACAGCCATTTCAAGTTACATTACTTTAGATGATGTTCGTAAAATTGTTTTAGACTGTGAACCACTTCAGGTTATTGATAGCAAAAGTAAAGAAGACATTACTCGCAGTGTGCTAATGCAAATAATTAATGAACAAGAAGAAGTAGGTGAAAAACCAATGTTTACCAATGACTTCTTACAACAAGTTATCCGTTCGTATGGTAATAGCATGCAAGAAATACTTACTGGTTACTTCGATAATACAATGGAGGCTTTTTTAAGCCAGCAAAAACGCATTCAAGACAACGTAAGCAGTTTAATTGATTCAACCAATCCACTTAATAGAGATATGCTCAATCCTGTTACTTATTTTCAAAATGTTGCACAAAAAAACTTGGATGCCTGGAAAAATTCTTGGCAAAACCTAAGTTCCAGCAACGACAAGTCTAAATAGCTACTTGCTTAAGCCAAGCTGAAAAAGCTCTATACTGAACTTTATCTTTAAAGCTATCTTTCATTAATACAAAGTAGTGCTTTTTACCTGAATCAATACATTTGCAATATAAACAAATATAAAATTCTGTAATTACACTACTATTAAGTATTTGTGCCTTTACAGTTGACTGTTTAGTTTGAAGAACTAACTTGTTTGAATTAATTAATTCAATTTGTTCAAGCTGAACAGTTTGGTATATATAGAGAATATAAAGGAAACTCAGTATTGTTCCTAAAATGCATAATACTTTTACCAAAAAAATAATAGATAAAATCAGGAATGCTGCTAGAGCCACGAAATGCAAAACAGCAATAAGCACAAAATATTGCTTAGATCTCTTAAGCTTAA
This sequence comes from uncultured Gammaproteobacteria bacterium, assembly GCA_913060525.1. GTDB lineage: Bacteria > Pseudomonadota > Gammaproteobacteria > Francisellales > Francisellaceae > CAJXRW01. The sequence continues at coordinate 5,788 of CAJXRW010000018.1, read as the reverse complement.
TAATTTGGTTCATTAATTATATAGATGTATCTGTTCAATAATTCTTGATGAAGCATTACCGTCACCATACGGATTAATTGCTTGTGCCATTTTTTGGTACTCAGAGGGGATATCTATTAATGCAGATACTTCATTGACTATATTTACGGAATCCGTGCCGACCAATTTTGCAGTTCCAGCTTCGACCCCTTCAGGTCTTTCAGTTTTATCACGCATAACTAATACTGGTTTACCAAAGTATGGGGCTTCTTCTTGTACACCACCAGAATCGGTTAATACAATTTTAGATTTCATCATCAAATACACAAATGGTTCATAATCCAACGGTTTAATTAAATGGATATTTTTTATATTACCCAACAACTCATTAACAGGCGTTTGTACATTTGGGTTTAAATGTACAGGATAAATAAACTGCCATTCTGGATACTTTAAAGCTAGTTCTTTCAATGCTTGACAGATATTTAAAAACCCTTGACCAAAATTTTCGCGCCTATGTCCTGTAACCATGACATAATCCCGTCCATTTTTTACATTGTTACTTGCCGAACTAAATAGATTTTTCCATTCATCTTTCCACTTAATACGCTTAGAAACAGTTGCTAGCGCATCAATCACTGTGTTACCTGTAATAGAAATAAATTTTGTTGGGACATGTTCAGCAATTAAATTTACCTGAGCTTGCTTAGTTGGCGCAAAATGTAAATTTGCTAACTTACTGGTTAATAGGCGATTCCCTTCCTCAGGAAATGGCGCATACAAATCACCCGTTCTTAACCCAGCTTCAACATGCCCTATTTTAATTTTATGATAAAAAGCACATAAGGAGCCAACAAAACACGAAGTCGTATCCCCCTGCACTAAAATCCAATCTGGTTTGACTTCTGTAATAATGGGATCTAGCTTTTGCAGCACCTTGGCAGTTAAACCTGTCAGTGTTTGATTCGGCGCCATTACATTTAAGTCATAATCAGCAATAATGTTAAAAAGTGACATGACCTGGTCTAGCATTTGACGATGTTGTGCTGTAATACAAACGACGGAAGTAAAACGCTCATCTCGTTGCAACTGTTTTACAACAGGCAACATTTTAATGGCTTCTGGTCTGGTGCCAAATATCGATAATACTTTAATTTTCTTCATTATCTTAACAAGATACGATATGGATGCTTCATAGCATATATCTATCTCATTAAATATTCATTACCGAACACATCCATTCTTACTAACAATTTTTTGTGTATTTGGTGATCAATGTTTTTTTTAGTATATTTATTAATCATGGATACAGACTTTATATTATGCGCAGACAAATAAATCTAAGAGCATACCTTATAGTGGTAATGTTATGTTTGCCGTTTATATTGTCTTCATGTATACAAGAAAGGCTATTTCATACCAAGGAATCCAACAATCAAATTCAAGGGGTTTTTTTTCAACCCTGGGAAAATTATTTAGAAGAAGATAGATATAACTGGAATGATATATTCAAACATCTTGCAGAAGAAAATATTAATCAAATAATTATCCAATGGACTCAATATGGAAATACAAATTTATTGCAAGATGAAAGTCGTGGTAACTTAATTGATGACATAATAGTATCTGCGAAAAGATATCATATCAAAATTATATTTGGATTATACGAAGACCCAGAATACTTTAAAAAAATACAATCTGACCGTACCAACATATCAACGTATTTAAACGGATTACAGAGAAAATCCATTACTATTGCCAATCAGATTATAGAATTATATGGTAATGATAGCGTGATTGCGGGCTTCTATATATCACAAGAAATTGATAACATTAACTGGCAATCAGCAAATAAAATTGAAGAACTAACCAACTATTTAAGCGTTCTTAGCACTGAAATCAATGCTATCTCAACACCCTATCCAATATATATCTCTGGTTTTTATAACTTAGATACGCCCATACAACAATATGTCCTTATGTGGAAGCAGATATTACAAAATGTGCCGATAACTGTTCTTATGCAAAATGGAGTAGGCGCGAACTCAATACCAAGTTCAGTATGTGTAGATTATTTCAATGCATTCTACCATTCCTTACCGCCTGATCAGTGGGGTATTATTGCAGAAGTATTTGTAGAGGATAAAAAAGAGGCTGATAAGTTTATTCAGGCAAACCCTGACGATATCCAAGAAAATATAACGGAATATAAAAGTCAATTTAAAGACATACCCATATTTTTATTTTCTCTCACCTATTTAACCCGAAATAACTATCAACTATTAAAAGCCGTTAGTCATAGATAATTTCACTATAACTGTACTTTATTTGACACCTTTGCTAAAGTTCTGCTAACGCCATAATTGATTGTAATTTATGCCAATTGAACTTCTTATTTTAGCCATAGAATCTGCCTATTGGGTGTTTATTCAAATACTGATTTATTTTAGCGCTGTCTTCATTTTTATTTCCAGCATTGATGATTTATTCATTGATACCTATTACTGGACAAGGAAAATAATTCTAAAATTAAAACATAAAAAAGGCGACCACTCAGCGTACCGAAAAGCTATGCTGTCAGCAGATGAGTCACCTATTGCACTCATGATTCCTGCTTGGAGCGAATGGAATGTCATCGGTAAAATGCTCGATGCTTGTGTGAGTAGATTCCAATATAAAAATTATAAAATTTTTGTTGGAACTTACCCAAATGATGAAAAAACACAAGCCGTTGTCGATGAAGCCATAAAAAAGTACCCACAAGTTGTGAAAGTGGTAACCAAAAACCCAGGTCCTTCGACCAAAGCGGACTGTTTAAACAATGTCATAACAACCATCTTTAATTATGAAACAGAACACAAAATGCGCTTTTCAGTTATCATGTACCATGATGCTGAAGATGTAGTACATCCTTTAGAATTAAAGCTATTTAATTACCAAATCCCTACTTACGACATGATACAAATTCCCGTTTTTCCACTAAAAAAACGTTGGTACAATTTTACTTGCAGCACTTACATGGATGAGTTTGCAGAATTCCATTCTAAAGACGTCATTGTCAGAGAGTCAATCACAGGCAATGTTTGCTCAGCAGGCGTTGGCACAGCTTTTAGCCGCAAAGCCATTATGACCTTATATTCACTCAATCATGGACAAGTATTTGATGAATCAAGCTTAACAGAAGATTATGAAATGAGTTATCGCCTGCATGAACAGGGACTAAAAGAGCACTTTGAACTATTCCCAACACCAGAAGATAATATCCCATATTTAGCTGTTCAGGCATATTTTCCAGATAAAATGACTAAAGCAATCCGACAAAAAAGTCGATGGATGATTGGTATTATGTTTCAAGGCTGGAAAAATATTGGCTGGCCTTGGAAGAAACTCAGTATGATGTATTTTCTATTTCGAGATCGAAAAGGCATTATCAGCAATCTAGTTAATATTATGGCTTATTTTATCGTGATAAACGTTATTTTTGACATGTGTGATGAATTTTTTTTCCCAGATCATTGGCATTTTCCGAGCGTTATACCCTATGATACCTGGGTCTGGGATTTGGTTTTAATTAATGGGGCATTGTTCCTAAATCGGATGCTGCAACGACTCTACTTTATCACCACAACGTATGGTTTTATGCACGGGCTATTGAGTATACCCAGATTGTTTCTCGCGAATATTATTAATTTCTGTGCCTACATACGCGCCCTCTCCCAATTAAAAGCAAGTAAAAAAACGAAACCTGTTGCCTGGGATAAAACAGATCACGAATTCCCAGATTTAAACGCATAAATCTACCCTTCTCTTGATAAATTCTTGATTCTTAACTAAACCTAGTTACCAGGCTAACTCTTTGCGCTCTATATGAAAACTCTTTTTTGTGTAAATAGGAATGCAAAATCATGATAAAGAAAGCATTACTACCTATCTTATTACTCACTTCACCCGTATGGATACAGAGCAACGCATTTGCCTATGAACCCTGGTTTGTGGAAGAATACAGACAGTTTAAGCTGTTTTCTTTAATTGATAGATCTAATCGCCTAATTCAAAAAAATAAACTCGCCGATGCAAAAATATACCTACTCTACGCACTTCAAGTTGATCCACATGATATTGAAGCAAACAAAATGCTTTTGCAAATTAGCTTAAAACAAGAAGATTATAAGGAAGCAAAAAAATACTCAAAAAAACTCATTAAATTAGACCCTAAAAATGCAGACGAATATTATTATACAGCAGTAGAATACGGTCATCTAAATGAACCTGAGAAACAATTAAAATACCTTGAAAAAGCAGAAAAAACAGACCCTGGTATTACAACAAACGTATCTTTTTCCATCCAGTTAGCATATTCATATTTAGCACTTGGGAACACATCTGCTGCGCAAGAACAGCTAAATAAAATACCTAGTTATGTCCAAGACCCTAAATTATTACTTCAAGTCGCCGAGCTAAGTTATAATTTAAAGGACAAAGAAAAATTTGAGGAAAGTTTCCAAAGAATTAGCCCATCAAGCAAACTATTTACCCGAAAAGACCAAGCTACCTATTGGTTTTTAAATGCCGAATACCAGGATGCTATTGGCAACCCAGCCGCATCTACCCAAAGTTATGAGATTGCATTACAGCTTGACCCGAGCGCAAGAATGTATGCTGCCTTTGGATATCACTTAATGCACATTAAAGAATATGAAAAAGCCAAAGAGTGTTTTCTGGTTGCACATATGCTACAACCTGATAATGCCAGTTACTTATCTGCGCTGGGCTATGTTTATTTATATTTAGACAAACCAGAAATAGCAGTAGAAGAAATTAAATTGGCAATTACGAAAAATCCCAATGATGTATCATTATATGAATCATTAGGGTATGCAGAATTCGCTAATCATAACAATGAAGCTGCTGGAAATGCTTTTGGTAAAGCGCTGGCACTTTATCCACCAGCAACGCTCGAAACTCGAGATCAAAGACAGGCGCAGGAACGCACTAAGATGGCTTTCCAAAATGTTGATAAAGAGTGGAATGTATTTTTTTCAGATAGTGTCAGGCTAGACAATAGTAACTTCTCACCAGGTGACAATGAAACCTTGTTACCTTATAGCTCATATTCTGGTAACGGTGGACTTGCTTTTTATTATGAACCAACTCAATTACAAAATACTGAATACGGTAGTCTACAGATTATTGGGGGCGCACTTTGGAGTAATGAAAATCAGAGTTTAGAACCAGTCTGGTCACTAATACAAGGTCGTTTTGGATTCCGTTACCAACCCTTAAATAAATATCAAGCCTATGTTTCTGTCCAAGAAGTGATTGGTTTTGGTAATCAAGTCAGCCAAGACCTTATGGTCGATGTGAGCTTTGGTGACATTATTGGGTTAAGCTGGGACGAAAATGAAGACTATTGGTTTTATCATAATTTATATGCAAGTGCCTCCTGGTTCTTTATCGCTCAACAAGATTACTTAGTAGCAACCTATGACTTTGGTGAAATATTTAAAGTTACGCCTTTTGGCTTAAACAGTGGTTTGCTGCCTTATTTATCCTTAGGCGGACTTGCCAATGACCAAGAAACCAGAATAGATGGTGGTATCGGCTTAGCTTATTTAATATGGAACCGAAACCATTATTACGATACATTATCAATCTATCAAAAAATTGGCGTAGAAATTAGACAAAAATTTATGGGTAATACACAGGATACCCATACAGTTCGAGCTTACTATCAGGTTATGTTCTAAGCAGTTATTTGACCACTAAATAATGTGCAATTTGAAAACTTACCCTGTCTCTTATACACATC
>CAJXRW010000017.1 GCA_913060525.1 uncultured Gammaproteobacteria bacterium | reverse complement strand
GAGATTTCTGCCTGTCTCGTGGGCTCGGAGATGTGTATAAGAGACAGCAATTATAAAAATGTAAAATATGAACCAAACGGTGAACCAAGGGATTGGACAATGGGACTAGCTATATTGGCTTTAATAGTCGGTCTGGTGATTTTAGTATGGAGTGCTGACCGATTTGTGGAAGGTTCGTCCTCCACAGCAAAGCATTTCGGCATGCCGCCCTTGTTAATCGGCATGGTCATTGTTGGATTCGGCACATCCGCTCCTGAAATGGTCGTCTCTGCACTGGCAGCTCTACAAGGTAGCCCTGGCATTGCTCTTGGTAATGCATACGGATCAAATATTGCCAACATAGCCCTGATATTGGGCGTGACGGCGCTAATAAATCCGATCATGGTCCATTCGACAATATTACGCAAGGAACTGCCGATACTAGTACTGGTAACGTTTCTCACGGTTATATTGATTGCAGACCTTAACTTATCAAGATTCGATGCTGTTGTCCTGTTGCTGACATTCGGCGGGCTGATGACCTGGACCATTTATCAAGGCTTAAAACAGAAAACTGACAGCTTGGCAAAAGAAATCGAGGTAGAAACAGCTGAAAAAGCCATGCCACTTAACCGATCTATTTTTTGGCTGATGATTGGGTTACTGATGCTTATTGTTAGCTCAAGAATTCTGGTATGGGGCGCGGTTGAAATTGCACAAATTTTCGGGGTAAGCGACTTAATCATTGGCCTGACGATTATCGCTATCGGCACTTCCTTACCAGAACTGGCTTCATCTGTCATTGCCGCTCGAAAGGGTGAACATGATATTGCGCTGGGCAATATACTTGGCTCCAGCCTGTTCAATACGCTAGCCGTTGTCGGTATTGCTGGCACAATTCATCCATTTGCCGTTGCACCTGAAACGCTCTCCCGTGATATGGTCGTCATGGGCGGGCTGACCGTTTCACTGTTCTTCATCGGTTATGGATTCAAAGGAAAACAGGGACGCATAAATCGCATTGAGGGAGCAGTTCTGTTACTGGTTTATGTAGGCTATACAGCATGGCTGATCAGTACGATGCTGAAAGTTCAGCCATGAGTTGTAGAACATACAAACTTATGACTATCCTAAATAGATGCTTATTGCACGGCTTGAGAAAGCAAATCATAGGCCTGATTATTGCCTAATAACTTTGCAGCTACCATTTTTGTGATTATAGCTGATGATTTATCATTTAAAATACTATCCAGCTTATCTTTCATTTCTTTACTTAAAGGCTTCTTGTCAATTTCTGTTTGACAATAGACATATACGGGATAGGCGGATGAACTGCCTAAATTTACAGCCTTATCTGCATATTCACATCTATGTGCTTGATTAGGCGAAATTGAAATTAATGTTTCATAGGCTTTAGCTGTATTCAGTTTAACTAACTTTTCTTCAATGTGCTTAGTACATTTCTCAACATCAAGATTACAGGATTTTGAAGCACCTTGCATTTCCATTATCGGATAAGCATATTGTGCTTGGGCACTCCCTGCTTGTTCAGCTTTATACAACCAATCCCCACTTTCTTCAACATTCGGTGAAATACCTAAACCTAGTGAATAAGCTGACCCCACATAGTATGCATATTTTTTTGGGTCTTCTTTTGCTTGCTTTAAAAGACTCTTAAAATCGCTTTGATATTGAACTTGGTTTGATTCTTTACCCAGACAGAAACCAATACTATTAGGTAGCGTCTGCTTTATATATGCTTGTACATTCGTTGGCGTAGTTTCTTTACAATAGGCTTGTCCAGCATCTATTTTATCAATCAATGGGATCAAGGCATTTGAAGCATATAGATTTAAACAAAATAATGCTAAAAATAGCATCATCCCAAGTTTTTTGTTCATCAACCAGATTGCTCCAATTTATGGCTTTAGGGACTGGAACCCACTCATCACCCAAATCAAACTTTTCTACGTAAAAAAGCAGGAATATCTAAATATTCAACTTCATTCAAATTATCATAATTTTTACTTTTAGTGCCTTCATCATGCCCTGACTTAACTGACTCAGTTAATAAGCATTTAGCTGGTTTTTTAAGCGTATTTTGATTTTGTAAGCTACTTGAATTAGCAGCAGATATTAATGATTGGTCATCTTCATCCGTTGTTTTATTACTGGTAACCACAACGGTTACGCTAAATTCATCAGTCATTTCCATATCCACAACCGTACCAACAATTACAGTAGCATCATCTGACATATATTCAGAAATAATTGATCCTACCACTTCAAATTCACCAATAGACATATCCGTACCTGCAGTAATATTAACAAGCACACCCTTTGCTTTTGATAAATCAATATTTTCCAATAACGGGCTGGATATTGCTGCCCTTGCTGCTGCTTCTGCTCGATTCGCACCTGTAGCTGATGCCGTACCCATCATAGCAATTCCGCGATTTGCCATGACCGTGCGTACATCAGCAAAATCAACATTAATTAGCCCAGGCTGAGTAATTAAATTTGAAATACCCTTAACAGCACTGTTTAAAACATTATTAGCGGCAATAAATGCATCTAACAATGAAAGATTGCGGTCTAGTGTTTCTAACAAGCGATTATTTGGGATGGTAATGAGTGAGTCAACGTGCTTAGAAAGTTCAGTAATACCATATTGAGCAAGTTTTGTTCTGCGCGTACCTTCAAAAGAAAATGGTTTGGTTACCACGCCAACTGTTAGAATACCCATACGCCTAGCTAGTTCAGCAATGAATGGTGCTGCGCCAGTTCCTGTACCACCGCCCATTCCAGCTGTGATGAAAACCATATCCGCACCTTGTATTAATTCAATCAGCTGGGCTTTATTTTCTTGCGCTGAAGCTTTACCAACCATTGGATCAGCGCCCGCGCCTAACCCCTTGGTGATCTCAGAACCTATTTGAACTTTATGCGTTGAGGTATAATTTACTAACGCTTGTTTGTCCGTATTTACGCTTATGAATTCCACACCAGGTAAAGCTTGACTTATCATATGTTCAACAGCATTACAGCCGCCGCCGCCCACTCCAATTACTTTAATAATTGCCTGATCTAAATGATAAGCTTCGTTATATGACATAAATACCCTACCGATTACAAGTTACCTATCAATGTATATTGGTAACTATAATAATTTCAATAGGTTACATAATATTTTATTTACTTTAATCGATTGGCGAAAAGCGCATTGTTATATTCTATACAACAAATTAAGAACCATTATTTTGACTGTGCCTGCAAATACTCAAACAGCTGCATACTTTTTTGGTATCTAGAATCAAAATACTCATTTTCGGTCATCTGATATACTTGATGCCATTCTAAACCATATTGATTTTGCCAAGTTTCATCTACAATAACAGCATCTTGATTTGGCGTATTATAATAAACCACTGTATCAGCAAGCGATACTTGCCATTGATCGACCAAAAACTTGGTAACTGCCACGTTCTTTTTTTCAGTCTTATAATTGATACTTTCAGGGTGAAGCGCTACTGTTTGCACATCCGCATAAAGACTTAATGAAAGGAAAAGTCCAGCACCCAAAATAGCAAGTATTTTTTTCATCTATAAATTTCTATGGTGTTATTTAAAAACAGTTGGATTATATCCATTTCTCTATTAATAAAAAGTGATTTTCCAGCAATTCCTTGATTTATTTTTGCACCGCAGCATATCAAGTTAATTACTGGTTATCTCACCATTTTTATCGACCGTTAAACTAATTTTATTTGCTTGAGAATTTTTAGCGGTAACCTCATATTCCGTTTGCTCAGGATTAAGTTTAATGGAATAAATAATATGATAATATTTCTGTTGTAAGTTATTTACTAACTTCTGAATACTCTCAATATTCTTTAAGCTTGCGTAATTTTTCTCTTGAATCACATCCCCAGAATGCGGTTCTACATAGGCTGTTGTAAACATACCATTTGCAATACCATTTACTTCATAACTTCCATTTGCATAATTGAGTTTATTAATAGAAGTAAACCCAACTGATTTTAAATTGCCGACAATTGTTTGCATACTTGCCATATCACCCTCAGTCGAAGCTGACTTTGAGCTAGAGCCAGAACCTTCATCAGCACAAGCATTTAAACTAATTACCATACTTGTAATAACTGCACAGATAAAACTTTTATGTATATTTTTCATCAAGATATCCAACCAAAAAAACCATTGTTTGCTAAAAATAAGATTAGCATCACCCCATAACAAAGCAAGTTTTATTCAAAAAATGTAAAGGGCTCAAATAATAAATGATTGAAACCTAAAACGATCGACTTGTTCTTCTATGACAAAAATAAATCAATAAACTGGCAATAAACTGAACGAGACCACAAAGCACAAAACTATATTCAAAAGCCCAGATAAATAACACTAACTGATGTGTGGCAACCAGATAATATTGCGACAACTCATACATAGCACCCAGAAAAGAAATTGAAAATCCAGTCGCCACCATAACAAGCGATTTGGATAAAACATTACTATCCGCCTTATCTTTATCTTCAACTACAACCAAGATGTAGGAATTTGCTGAAGTCTGAAATAAACACATCATTACCCCTAACAAGGGTATCAAGATTAATACCTCAGCTAAATTTGCCCTATCCTGAAGCCAATAGCCCCATAAAAACATTAGCACCATTGTCCCTAAAGATGACAGAACGATAGCGTGTTTCATTCCAATGAAGCGCGTGACAATAACAGATAAATTTTTGCTGAAGAAATTACCGCCCCATAATGAAATCATGATCAATGCAACCGTAGTCAGTGAATAACCAATATACAGATAGAAATAAATTGGTAAGGCGATAAATATCCAATATAAACACAGCTTATTAATTAGTATGACCACTAAAGAAATGCTGTAACTTCTGTTCTTAAATAACCCAAAATTTAAAATTGGCGTCTTCACTCGTTTAATATTCAAAAAGTAGACTAAGCATAAAATAACGGGCACAACCCCCAAAATAATTTTTACGTTAAGAGAAACTTCTGGTGAAACCACTAAATCACTTAATGCAAATAACATTCCGATGCTAATACCAATAGATAAAAAACCAAAAAGGTCTAATTTGATTTTTTCTTTCGGGAATGGGACATAAAAATACTTCCAAACATAATACAAGCTGATTAAACCAAACGGTACATTAATAAAAAAAGCAAAACGCCAAGACATATACTGTGAAAATAGCGCACCAATCAATTGTCCAGCGCACGCAGAAGCAACCGAATAAAGTCCTATTTTCGCAGAAACAGAGACCATACTACTTGAAAGGCGAATCATACTGGTTTGTGAAATAGGCAATAATAATGCCGCAAAAAACCCTTGGGCAACCCTGAATACAACCAGTGAATCAATATTCCACGCCAAACCGCACAATACCGAAGAGACAATAAACCCAATCAAAGAAAATATCATGGGGCTTCGACTACCTAGTCTATTTGACAGCCAAACAGATATTGGAATAAACACGCCAAATGAGACTAAATAGCTGGTAATCGATAACTTAGCTGCAAAGACCCCTGTATGTAATGACCTACCAATATCAGGCAAAATATTATTAAGCACCGTCATATCTATGAGCTCCATAGCCATGACCAGCAATATGCCAAAAAACATTTTTTTCTGTTGTTTAGGGTCCATATTCCTCACACACGTATTTTTATGAACGGATATTTAACAGCAAATATCGTAATATCTTTTTTATAGATAACAATATTTTAGCCAAAATATAACGAGTTTGCTGTGGCGATGAATAGTTTCGTCAAAAGCGTTATAACAAGAAGTTTGCTATAATTTTTATATCTCAAATTAATCATTTCGGCCTATGAAAATCTCTGATCACTTTGATGGCGGTGCCATTGACGTTCTACACATTAATCAAAACACTGCGAAACTGAATATTAGGAAAGATAGTCATTCTGATTTTACTCAGTGGTTCTATTTTAGGGTTTACACCTCTGATCTAAGTATTTGCTCATTTGAATTGAGCAATGCTGGACAATCAGCTTTCCCAGAAGGCTGGGAAAATTATCGACCCGTTTATTCGTATGATAGAAAACACTGGCACAGAATCGCAGATACTGAATATGATGGACAAGCACTAAAATTCAACCTGATACCAGAGCATAGCACTTTCTTTGTTGCTTATTTTGCACCTTATTCTTACGACCGCCATTTAGATTTACTTAGCAAATCCCAACTTTCAAAACAATGTGAGTTGATTAATGTGTGCAAAACCGTTGATGGTCGAGACCTTGATCTCTTAAAAATTGGTACTGGTAAAAAAACATATTGGATGACAGCCAGACAGCACCCAGGTGAGACCATGGCTGAGTGGTTTATGGAAGGATTTATTGAACGACTGTTAAACAACAATGATCCCATTGCTCAGGATCTATTAAAAAAAGTCACTTTTTATATCGTGCCAAATATGAATCCAGACGGTTCTGCCAGAGGGAATTTACGCACCAATGCCGCAGGTGCAAATCTTAACCGTGAATGGCTTACCCCTTGTATAGAAAAAAGCCCAGAAGTGTATTACGTACTTAACTATATGGAAAAAACGGGCGTTGATCTTTCTTTAGATATTCATGGAGATGAAGCCATACCTTACAACTTCGTGGCAGGCAGTGAAGGCGCACCTAACTATTCTGAAAAAATCAAGCGTTTGGAAGAAGAATTCAAAACTACATTGTTAGCCGTTAGCCAGGAATTTCAAGTCGAAAAAGGCTATGACATTACCCCGCCAGGGCAAGCTGATTTATTAAAAGCAACCGACCATATTGGTAATAAATTCAAATGCCTGGCGTTTACAATAGAAATGCCATTTAAAGATAATGATCATTTTCCTGATCCTCTGCATGGCTGGTCACCAGAGCGCTGCAAACAATTTGCGTATGATGTATTAATCACACTTTCAAAAATGACACGCACATAAATCTACTCGCTCTATACTATGCGTGGTCATGCCTATTTGCTAATTAAAATGATTTTCTCTATACCTCTTATTAATTAATTATTTTGTAGAGAAAGAATGCATATCATTCGTTTAATAATCACTTTATGGCTACTAAGCTCATTCACTTTATTTGCCGCCCCACCAAATCCAAAACAGCAATCTGAGTTTATATCAATATTAAATAACCAACAAAATGCGGTAGCAAATATCCAATATAACTTGACGGTTACCTCTACTTCTGGAGTCACGAAACGAGGCGATCCAAGTCAAGCAATACAATCATTAAAATCTGCAATTAAGTTATTAAAACCTGATAGTTATACCTTTGCACAATTTAACTTCTCGCTGGCATCGTTACAAGTGATGACAGGTGATTTAGATGGCGCTCAACAAACATACCAAATCATTAAAAATTCTGCGTCAGATAATCCCCTACTTCAAACCTATCTAGCCGGATATTCGCTGATTTGGAACCCAAATTCTACCGAACAATATATTGAAAAATTAACAGAAACTGGTTGGAACGATGCACCGCACTATGCAAAGGCGATTCATATTGCCGCACAAAGTTTTAACTTAAAAATAAACGAAGTTGCCGTAAATGCAGATAAATCCATTATCCCAGACATCTTGAGTAAAAATAGCGGCACAGGTGTTGTCATTGTGGTATTAGGCTATGCCTTAAATGAGGATGGGGCATTAAATCCAGTATTAACTGAACGGCTTAATGTGGCGCTAAGTGCCTTCAATCATTTCCCACAGTCACGCATCATCGTCACAGGATCTGACCCAAGAGGTGGCGTAACGGAAGCATTTCAAATGTCAAACTGGCTGGTCAAGCAGGGCATACCTGAAGATCATATCATTATGGAAGATCAAGCAGATAGCACCATGTGGAATGCCTTAAACAGTATCAGCACCATACAGAAGTTAAATAACTTAATCGGTGGTCAACGTATTAAAAATATTATTTTGATCACCTCATCTGCCCATATTCGCCGCGCAGCCTCAGATTTTACTCAAGCATTAGTTAATCAAAAATTATTAACAGATATCGGATTATACAATCTAACTGCTCCAAGCCCTGGATATGATATTAACCGTCCCATCACCATACAAGAAAAAGCGCTTATAATTCGTGATACTTTACAAACAGCTGGTTTATGGGCAATGCCTGGAATGGTGCATTGATTTTGACTTTGTGAATTTGACAGCAGGGGAATCACATGCTTAACTTTTTTCAAAGTCTGGTTTTAAAATGGATAATCTTTATGAAAAAACAAGTTAACTTATTAGCAATCATCATCACCGCCCTATTTTCGTTTAACATTACTGCCTGTTCAAATGAAAATAGTAGTAGCTCAAGTAAGGACACGAATCCCGCTGAGCAACAGACAAACCAAGACTTAAAAAACGCTTGGGATAAAACTAAAAGCGTCTCTGATGATGCAGCCGATAAAACCAAAGATGCTGCCGATGATGTGGCTAAAAGTACAAAAAAAGGCTGGGATGATACTAAAGATGCAGTGACGCCTAACGATAGCGGTAACTAGTTAGTTTCTTATCTTCTCATCCCCCAACGATTGACCACAAGTGAACCGACACAGGCAATTAACCCACCTATAATTGACCATAAAATGGGGACTTGTCCAAGAAGAATCCAGCTTAAAATAATGGTCAGCAGTGGCATATAATACAAATAAGTCGCCGCTTTAGAGGCTGGAATATATTTAAAACAATTACACCAGGCGCTATAGGCAATCGCCCCTGGGAATATGCCCAGATAGATTACAGTTAAGTTAGCGCTCCAACTTGCTTGCACTAATTCACGACAGGCAGAAGGCAAATAAATAATTAACATAATGGTACCAATCCAAATACTATAGGACGTAATTTCAATGGGACTATACCCTTTTTTAAGATAGTATTTTTGTAATACCGAATAAATAGAGGCCGAAATTGCAGCTAGGTAAATGCTAAAGATCCCATCACCAAGATTAAATTTTTTTTCACTTAAAAAAATAATACCAGCGCCAACAATACTGATGAATAAGCCCAGGAAACCAAGCGGATTCATTTTCTCATTCAAAAAAAACATGGCAATAATGGCAACAAATATGGGCACCTGAGCAATAATAAAATTTGCCACACTGGCATCAACGGTAATTTCACCATAATTTAACAGCACGTTATAGAGTGCAAATCCTAAAAAACCTAACAAACAAAAACCCCAGAAATCTATCCATTCTGGTTTATGTTTGTTTTTTATTTTAAAGAAAAAAATAGCCATCGCGATTGAAGCAATAAAGTATCGATAAAACGCCATACCACCCGCTGAAAATTCGCCCATGGTATAGCGGATTCCCACAAATGCTGAAGACCACAGTGTTATCGTGACGATGACGGATAATAATGCATGGTTTTTCATGTGACTTAGGTTACCCACCTGTTATTGATCCACCTTTTCATAGGATGTTTTTAAAATATGCTCCAAGCTATCAAATACTTTGGCATAAGGTGAGCTTTTACGATACACCAAGGCAATTCGTCGAAACGGCTGTGGTTCTTCAAACTCTAAAAATACAATCGGGTTATTTACGCATGCTTTTGGGCAGGCACAATCTCGTTTAGCAGTCGCAATCTTAGGCATAATGGTTATCCCCAAGTTGACTTGCACCATTTGACGCAATGTTTCCAAACTAGTTGCAGTATCATCAAACGTCAGTTCATGATCAATGGCGATAATCTGGTCACGCAAACAATGCCCTTGCTGCAAGATCAACATGTGTTCTGATCGAATATCTTCCAATGAAATTTTCTTGTGTTTTGCCAATGGATGATCTTTATGTACCGCCACCAAAAACTTATCTTGGAACAGTTCTTTACAAATAACATCAGCCTGGTTGACGGGCATTGCAAGTAATGCGACATCAATTGCGCCAGAGTCTAATTTCTGCAGCAAAATTTCTGTTTTTTCTTCAACTGGAACGACTTTCAAATCAGGATGTTTGGCATGAATATCGGGTAGAAATTTTGGAATATAATATTGGGCTAATGTTGGAAAAACACCCATTCTAATTTTGGCGGTAAATGGATTTTTACTTAAATTAATAATATTCTGGAAGTCTTCTTTTAACAGTAAAATCTCTTGCGCCTTGGCAATTATTTTTTCGCCTATCGGTGTCACTAAAACTTGTTTTTTATAGCGCTCAAACAGTTTTAAATCCAGCTCATTTTCCATCTTTTTAATTTGCATACTTAATGCAGGTTGACTCACAAAACACTTATCTGCCGCAATATGAAAACTCTGATATTTAGCAACGGCAATAATGTATTCTAAATCTCTAAAATTCATAAAGCTGGATCCACGTTAAAATTAAAGGTGCACTTATGCTTCTGCTGGTATCTATCCCCTAATTCTAGGCGATAATTAGCGTAAAGTGAGCTACAATTGCTATAAGCATATAAAATAAAACACAAAATTTAAAAATATGAGCAAAAGTTACACCGCTGAGTCAATTGAAGTTCTTTCTGGTTTAGACCCTGTCAAACGACGCCCTGGCATGTATACAGATACAAGTCATCCAAATCATCTGGCTCAAGAGGTGCTTGATAACAGTGTGGATGAGGCACTAGCGGGTTTTGCCACTGAAATCACGTTAAGAATTTATCCTGACCATGCCATTGAAGTTGAAGACAATGGTCGTGGCATGCCCATTGATATTCATAAAGAACAGGGACTATCAGGCGTGGAGCTTATTTTAACTAAACTTCACGCAGGTGGAAAATTCTCTTCTGATAACTATAAATATTCTGGTGGTTTACACGGCGTCGGGGTTTCCGTTGTTAATGCTTTGTCAACTCGATTAGAAGTTGAGATTAAACGAGATGGCGGCAGACATGTCATTGCCTTTGAAAATGGCGATTTGGTTGAAGCACTGGAGCAAGTCGGAACCGTTGGCAAAAAAAATACTGGCACCAAAGTTAAGTTCTGGGTTGATCCAAGATATTTTGATAGCCCGAAATATGCCATTAAAAAACTTAAAAATTTACTTAAAGCCAAAGCCGTGCTTTGTGCAGGTTTAACCATCCATTTTGAAAATTTACAAAATGCTGAAAAAGAAACCTGGCTATATACTGGCGGTTTAAGTGACTATCTATCTGAGCAAACAAGTAATTTTGATATCATTCCTGAAAAACCCTTCACGGGAAATGGAACGGATGTTGATGATATGATTGTCGACTGGTCAATTTGCTGGCCACAAGATGCCGATGAATATTGTGCTGAATCTTACGTTAATTTAATTCCAACCATTCTTGGCGGTACCCATGTTAATGGTTTCCGTACAGGTCTGTTAGAAGCCATGCGTGAATTTTGTGAGTTACACAATATGTTACCACGCGGGGTTAAATTAACAGGCGATGATGTCTTTGCAGGTTGTGCCTATGTATTATCATTAAAAATGCAAGAACCTCAATTTTCGGGACAAACCAAAGAGCGTTTATCATCGCGTTCCTGTGTTTCATTCATTTCCTCAAAAGTAAAAGATGCGTTTAGTTTATGGTTAAACCATCACGTGCATATTGCTACTCAAATAGCTGAACAAATAATATCTAAAGCCCAAAAACGCTTAAAGGCATCTAAAAAAGTGATACGGAAACGTGTCACAGCTGGGCCACAATTACCAGGTAAATTAACGGATTGTATCAGCCAGGATTTATCCATTACGGAACTATTTTTAGTAGAAGGAGATTCCGCTGGTGGCTCTGCAAAACAAGCCCGTGAAAAAGAATATCAAGCAATTATGCCACTACGCGGTAAAATTCTAAACACTTGGGAAATTGATTCGTCAGAAGTATTGGGCTCACAAGAAATTCATGATATTTCCGTAGCTATTGGCGTTGACCCTGACAGTGAAGACATAAGCGGATTAAGATATGGTAAAGTTTGTATTCTTGCAGATGCCGATTCTGATGGCTTGCATATTGCCACCTTACTCTGCGCCCTCTTTTTAAAACATTTCCCTACTTTGGTCAAAGAAGGGCATATTTTTGTCTCCATGCCACCTTTATTTAGGGTAGATATTGGTAAAGAAGTTCACTATGCGCTTGATGAAGAAGAACGTGACCATATTCTTCACAAAGCACAAAAAGATAAGCGTGCTGGGAAAATTAACGTGCTGCGTTTTAAGGGGTTAGGCGAAATGAATCCCTCCCAATTGAGAGAGTCTACAATGCTACCCGACACTCGACGACTCGTCCAACTTACTTTTTCAGAAGAAATCCATGATGATATTGAATCTATGGATCAGTTATTATCAAAAAAACGGGCGGGTGATCGTAAGTCCTGGCTGGAATCTGAAGGTAATTTGGTTGATTTAGAGATTTAAATTATTTTATATATTAAGGAAAATACTATGATTTATCACCATGTTTGGTTACCCTTTCAACCCTCATTATCACCTGAACAGATTACCCAGGTAATGAATTCACTTAAAAAGTTACAGCAAGCTATTCCGCAAATACAAAGCTATACCGATTTTTTAAATATCAGTAAAGAGCGTTTTGCTGAAGGTTATACCCATGGCTTTACCATGACATTTTTAACAGAACAAGATTTGAATATATATTTAGAACATCCTGTTCATGTAAAGGTAGCTAAAGAAAATATTATTCCAGCTTTGGCGAAAGACCCTGTTGTGTTTGATTATAAGGCAAAATAGAACTACCCCGTCTTGTTTATGATTTTTGCTTAAGCTCAAGGCAGACGGGGTATAGAAAATAATTGCAGTTGAACCATATTTCTAGATGCTGCGGTTGATCCAGAGATCAAGTCGCAGGAGCAGCACGTAGGCGGTAGTGATAGCAGAAGTTAAATGGTTTTATATCAACCCCAATTCTTTAACCGCATCACGCTCGCCTCTAAGCTCCTCATGTACCGCATTAATTTTAGATTGAGAAAATTCGTTAATTTTAACGCCCTTAACCATTTCTAACTTACCGTTTACCGTGCGAACTGGATAAGAAAAAATTAGGCCTTTATCTATCCCATACTCACCATTTGAGCAAAGCGATACGGAGAACACTTTTCCATTAGGTGTTTCGTGAGTCAAGTTATAAACACTATTAACGACTGCTGCAGCAGCAGAGGCGGCAGAGGAAGCACCACGCGCTTTAATAATGGCTGCCCCACGTTCTTGAACCACTTTAATAAACTCGCCTTTTAACCACTCGTGATCGGTAATCACATCTGTAACAGGTTTACCTTTTATGGTCGCTTCAAAAAAGTTTGGATATTGGTTTTGAGAATGATTCCCCCACACCACCATATTATTCACATCTGTTACATCCACACCTGCTTTATTTGCAAGCTGATAGACTGCCCTATTCTGGTCTAACATAGTCATGGCAAAAAAGCGATTATTCGGCACATCTGGCGCATTATTCATTGCCACCAATGCATTGGTGTTACAAGGATTCCCAACCACAAACACACGCACATCTTTAGCAGCGTTATCATTAATGGCTTTGCCCTGTTTCGTAAATACACCACCATTAATCTTTAATAGATCAGAACGCTCCATACCTGCCTTTCTTGGAACAGAACCAACCAATATTGCCCAATTTACATCTTTAAATGCAACATTTTCATCACTAGTACAAACTACTTTTTTAAGCAATGGAAAAGCACAATCATCTAATTCCATTTTAACGCCTTCTAATGCTGAAGCTGCTTGAGGAAGTTCTAATAACTGTAATTCTATTTCAGTATCTGCGCCAAACATTTGCCCTGAAGCAATACGAAACAACAACGCATAACCAATATTTCCTGCTGCACCCGTTACTGCTACTTTTACTCTTTTATTCGCCATTTTAATCTCCTTGTGATTAAGTGTTTTATATAACTTTATTTCATGTAACTGTATTAACCTTAGCGAATACACTTACATTTTTAAAATGAATTCTTTACATATTTCACTAAAACATTTGCAAAACGTACCGTAATGTAAGTCACCACCAAAAATGCAATCATGGCTTCAACCCAGGCAAAGGCATGTACGGTGTGCGCATAACTTGCCAACAGGGTTGTATCATCCATCCAGTCTGACGTTTTGTACATCGCGACTGAGCTGATCACTAAGGGGAAGGTTAATGCTGAAAACCCTGGGGTAAACTTTAAGCGTAATAAATGAAGCAGTGATAAATAAATTAAGGCTGACATCAATACCGCGATACCCCCTAAAACTGCCACAATTAATGGGTTAGGGTCTGAAACAATGGTCAAATAACCCGCCAAACTTAAACTTGCTGGTGCCGCCATTACTGCAATTGAAGGTTTTGCTGCTTCAACCACGTTTTCTTCAAACATTAAACGATACATCATAATAGGTAACATAATGGCATAATTAAGCATCCCAAACATTAATAAACCGTATGCCAATGGGTATAATGCTGGCACATTCGGGAAGGTAACTGCTGCAACAATAATGCCAACAGGCGGTACAAACCATGAAGGAACCATGTGATGCAACTGAAAGCCTTTAAAGCGATTAACACAAAAACTGACAAAAAACATACTGTGTAATACGATGGCAATCAGCCACAAAGTCACTGCCAGATATAAACTGAAATGATGAACCGCTGTCGAAACAACCATTAATGCCATGGCAGAAGTTGGTACCACACTCCCAACGACTGGATGAGCAAGGTCTTGTTTAAGAATATGATGATGAAAAACAAATTTTGTAAAAATTAATACCAGCAACACTGCTGAGATAATCGCGCCAAAGTCCTGTGCCAACCCATTAAACTGACCCACTCTCTCAAAACAAACGCCCAGGCTGGCAATACCCAACGCCAATCCTGAAACGGGTGTAGGGACTTTGCCCATTACATTTAATAAATTTTTTACATGTTTCATTGCTATCTCCTGCTTGATTTCTTGTAGTCAGTATAAACTTGAAAATTAGCCAACAATAGTTTAATGTTTTTATTATTAAGTTAAATTTTGCTTAACCTATGCTGATTACCATTCGTCAAATAGAAATATTCCTCACCATTGTAAAAGAGAAGTCTATTGCAGCAGCTTCTGAAAAACTACATTTATCAAAACCAGCTATTAGCATGGCGCTTAATGAGTTAGAAACTCGCCTGGGTCATCAATTATTCGATCGCGTCAAGAACAGGCTTATTATTAACTATTATGGTCAACAAGCCTTATCAAAAGCAGATGAACTATATCACCGTACACTTGAAATAGAACAATTATTTGATACACAGTCAATAACCTGTCTCTTATACACATCTGACGCTGCCGACGATCTACTCTGTGTAG
>CAJXRW010000016.1 GCA_913060525.1 uncultured Gammaproteobacteria bacterium | reverse complement strand
CGAGATTTCTGCCTGTCTCGTGGGCTCGGAGATGTGTATAAGAGACAGTCAATATACAGTGCGATTGAATGTTTCAAAATACTATGGGGCAGGCTTATGATTGATCCGCGTGCTGTCATTGGTGAGGGCGCTGAAATTGCTGATGATGTTACTATTGGTGCTTATGCTGTTATCAGTTCTAAAGCTAAAATTGGTTCTGGAACCATTATTGGTCCACATACCGTTATTGATGGCAAAACAACAATAGGTAAAAATAACAAAATATTTCAATTTGCTGCCGTTGGCGCAGAGCCTATTGATCGCACCTTTGCAGGTGAAGAGTCTGCGGTTGTGATAGGTGATAACAACGTTATACGCGAATATTCAACGATTCATGGCGGTACTGCTAAAGAGCAAGGTGTAACCAGGATTGGCAGCAATAATTTTATCATGAACTATGTGCATATTGGACATGATTGCGTTATTGGTGATCATTGTCATTTAGTAAATTATGCGGGAATTGCAGGTCATGTTCATATAGATGACTACGCTTATATTGGCGTGTATTGCGGTATTCATCAATTTGCCCATATAGGTGCACATGCTTTTATCATCCCCACAACTATGATTGGCAAAGATGTCCCACCGTACATTATGGTGACGGGTGGTATTAAGGCAACACCTTGTGGTGTTAATGTTGAAGGCTTAAAACGTAGAGGCTTTACAACTAAACAAATATCCAATATTCGGGTTGCTTATAAAGTGTTATATCGCCGTGGATTAAGATTAGAAGAAGCGGTCGAAGAAATTAAAAACATGCCACAAGAGACAGATGAGCTGAAAGTATTTATTGATTTGTTAGAAGATAATCATAGAGGTATCGTTCGCTAAATGCATATTATGTTAGTTGCAGGAGAACCGTCTGGTGATCAGTTAGGTGAAGGGCTGGTTGCAAAACTTCGTGAAGCCTATCCAAATGCTAAAATTGATGGTATCGCTGGACCTCTGATGCAAAAGTCAGGATGCCATTCACTCTTTCCAATGGAAACGCTGTCGGTTATGGGTTTGATTGAAGTGTTAAAACATTTGCCAGCCATATTAAAAGTACGTTCAAAACTACTTAAATATATAGAAGAAACTAAACCAGATATTTATATTGGTATCGATGCACCCGATTTTAATTTACCTGTTGAGAAAAAAATCAAGAAATTGGGTATAAAAGTCATTCATTATGTTAGTCCATCCGTATGGGCCTGGCGTGAAGGACGGATGAAAACAATAAAAGCAGCGACTGATGCGGTGCTTGCTATATTACCATTTGAAGAGGATTTTTATAAAAAACATAATCACCGAGCTATTTTTGTCGGACATCCATTAGCAAATAAAATTCCATTAGAGCCAGATGTTAAAACGGCCAGGATGAAGCTTAATATCGATCAGGATGAAATGATTATTGCATTATTGCCTGGTAGTCGGAACCAAGAGGTAGAGAGATTGCTCGAGCCATTTTTGCAGGGACTTGAGTCACTAAAAGTTAGGATAAAGAAAAAATTCAGAGTGCTAATACCGGTTGCAAAACCATCATTACTAGAAAAAATAACAGAAATATCTGATAGTTATAAGAATATTAATACGCGGTTAGTAGAAGGTCAGGCACACATAGTTTTGGAAGCTGCTGATTATGTATTGCTTGCATCTGGTACAGCAGCACTTGAAGCTATGCTATATAAAAAGCCAATGGTGATGGCATATCGTTTATCCAAAGCAACTTACTTTATAGGTAATCTATTGGTGAATTCTGAATTTTATTCATTGCCAAACTTATTGGCTGGAAAAAAACTCATTACTGAATTAATTCAAGATCAGGTAACTCGTGAAAATATTAGTGATGAATTGTATGAGCTTATTACAAATAAGGATAAAACCAACCTGATTGTTAGTCAGTTTTATGCTTTGCACGAGTCATTAAAATGTGATGCCGACCAAAAATCTTTACAAGTAGTGAAGTCATTGCTATAGCTAAATCTTTAAAACCATCGATATTCTTGTTGATAGCAGGCTATCTTGCTTTTATTTTAAATATTTTTGCCTAGAATGATATATATGTATATGGAGTAGGCAGACTCAGAATGTTCGAACAGTTTTCTAATATGACTCAGCAACAACTTATCTTGTTAGTTGGTATTCTTGTTATTTTATTATTATTACTTGATGCATACAGGCGTACTAGACGTAAAAAATATCAAGCAAAAGTTAAACCCAAAGAAGATAAAGTGCTTGAATATGTAGACGTACCAGAAAAAGAAAAAAATATTGATCTGGCTGATGATGAAGCTGAAAAAGATGTAGCACAAGAGGCTAAGCCATCAGAGGATAGTGATGCTGCTGTAGAATACCAATTTGAGCCAGTTGCAGAGACAGTTGAGCCTGAAGAGGAAGAGCCAAAAATAGAAGAAGTACCTGAGGAGGTGTTACCAGAGCCAAAAACTTGGGAAGAGGCGGTTGAGCAAAAACGCAAACAACAGATGAAAGCGAATAGATCTACCCACCCAGAGGATGAGGCGAATAGTAAAGCCTCGCAGGTTTCTGGTTCAAGCACTTCAACGTTAAATCAAGGTATTATTGCACTGCATATTATGGCGCCGCGTAACTATGTGTTTTATGGTGAAGATCTTGTTTCTGTCTTTGAGCACTATCAGTTAAATTACAGCAGAGATCTGCAGACTTACCAAGGAATTTCTAATCAAGGGGAGGTGTTATTTAATGCGACAACCGCAATTAAACCTGGTACTTTTGATTTGAAAAAAATTAATGAATTACAGACTCCAGGCATTTCATTTTTTATGGATATCAATACATTACCTAACCCAAAAGATCAGTTTAAACAAATGCTTTCGTTACTATATAAAATTAATGAACATTTAGGTGGTACTTTGCTCAATGAAACACGTAGTCGTTTTACGCAAAGTGATGTAAGTCGTATTACTGCATCAATTAAAAAACTTGAAAACCCTGAAGAGAAATAATGTATGATTGAACGTTTTAATGATCACGCCGCAAATGAAAGAACTTATTTAGCTTGGGTTAGAACAGCTATAGCAATTATGGCATTTGGTTTTCTTGTTGAAAAGTTTAGCTTGTTTTTACACTATTTGGGTTCAATGATGGAAATTAAAAATGTTAAATACCATCGTGAATTATCAATGTCTCCTGAAATTGTTGGCTGGATATTAATGTTAGTTGCTGTTGTGATGATATTGGTCGCCACGATTCGTTTTTTTTCCTACAGAAAAGCGATTTCAAGCCCAGAAAAAGTAAAATATGGTTCTTTTGCGCCTAATATATCGCTAGCAATTATGATGCTAAGTGTCGCAATATTTCTAGTCGTTTATGTCGCCAGAGAAATGATGATTGATTTATCCTGATATTTAAATTTCAGCAAGTAATTTATCGCAATCTTGTGGTGAGCGGATAGGATCAATCGCAATTTTATTTGTTTCTTGAGAAAGCTGGTCTAAATAATTTTCCGCTTCAGTTTCATTTAACTCCAGTGTATTAACACATATACCAATCGTTTTAGGTCGGATGAATGCTCCACAAGCTTCAGAAACTTGTTCATTGAATGTGATTAGTTCATTTATATTTGGGATCGCAACATCACGATAATTTTTTAAATATCCTTGCAGGCTAGTTTTATGACAAAAAACAAGATGGGTTGGTTGGCTGCCACGCATTAAAGGTAAAGTTGCAGCACTCCCAGGGTTATTTAAAGAGCCTTGACCTTCAATAAAGCTAATATCTGCAACATTTTCTGTTACAAGTTTCTCAATTGCGCCACCTGTAAAATCAAGTGGGATGGCATCTAATGGAATGCCATTACCAGATATAGCAATACCAACTTGACCTGTTGCTAAGAAATTAGCAAAAATACCTTTATTAAGTGCAGCTTTATAAAGCTGTAGCCCTGCGGTCATTTTGCCGACAGCCATATCAGAACCAACTAATAACACACGTTTATTGTTTAGCTTATGTGCTTTATATTGAGGCTTTGCTAAATAATGTTTTTCAACCTTACGCAGGTCATATATGTGTTGGTTTTGTTTTAGGTTGGGATATAAACCAGCAAGATGATCATGTAAACCGTTTACAATGCTTAAGCCAGCATCTACCATCTGGTCAATTTGGCTTTTTAAGTTATCTGTCAATTTTCCGCCATTCGGCATATCGGCAATAATAACGGTATCTACACCTTTGGCAATGGCTGCTTCAAGAGATTTTACCATGCTAATGTTAGGTAAATGTGTGTAGTAATCGTGTAAGTTTTGTTTTTTAGCTGAAACATCAATAATACAAATGACTTTGTCAGCGTGATAATTTATATATGATAAACCCATTTTATTGTCTGGGCTAACAACACCATTATCAAAAAAAATAGCGGTTTTATTACTATGGTTATATTGCATTAATAACTCCAATACCAGGTTTATTGCTTTGAATTAAGTAACCATTTTGATAGGTTAGCTGGTTATCTTTTGACACTTTATCACATTCTTTTAAATTTAAAAAAGAATCTAAATCGACATAATCAAATAAGCTTCCAATGCTTAATGCGGTTGCGATGGCATGGGGCGATTCTGAGAAACAACCGATCATACATTTTAAGTTAAAACATCTGGCAATATTATGGATTCTAAGTGCTTCTGTAATGCCACCTGATTTATTCAGTTTGAGATTAACGCCATCAACGCATCCTAAAAGGGGGTGGATATCACTAACAAAATGGATGGATTCATCCACGTAAATTGGTAATGGTCGATTTTGATATAATTCTGGCAAGAATGATTCCTCACCTTTTTTTAGGGGTTGTTCGACATATATTGCACCGTGGGTATGTAACCATTGGAGCATGTGTTTAGCTCCTTTTAAATCCCAACCACCATTCGCATCAACAAATAGTTGGGTATGTTTTTCTTGTCCCATATCTAACATAGCCTGTTTTACAGCAGAAAAGCTCGCTTGATCAGCTTCGATACCATTATTAGAGCCAAGTTTTATCTTTAAGAAATAGGGGTTAAAGGTTTTAATGAGATGTTTAGCTCTTTCATAAACCCAGTCTGGTTTACCTATGGAAACTGTTATTGATGTTTTTATATCTTTCTTTTCTAAGCCTAAAAGTTGGTATAATGGCATATTGGCTTTTTTGGCTAATAAATCCCAGGCTGCACTGTCTATAATCATTATGGCTATAGCAGGCAAATCAGCCCTCCGGGATAATTCCCATAATTTTATTGGGCTCAGGATATCAATTTTTTCTAGAAAATTGGAAATATCTTGCATTAGCTTTGCTGCATTTTGAGGGCTGGCTTCAGATGGCATAACGGTTTCGCCAACACCAGAGTGTTCCCCATCAAATATTTGTAAAAAGATATTTAAGCCTTGTGTAATAGGCCCACGGCTTATTACTAGTGGGGTCACTTTTTCTAAACAGACACATTTAATTTTAAATTTCATTAGAACAAAAATGGGTAAAAAGTAAGATAAAAGTAGCAAGTTGCTGCTGTATATTCAATAGTCTGCGTGGCAGTTGTATTATTTACAGCTATAGTTACAAGATTGTGGATGAGAAAATACAGGACTTTATCAAATGTCTAAACTTATAAACCTTTCAGAAACAAACTCGATTTTGCATCACCTTTTGTCAACTATTAGGGATATTAAGCAACAAAATAATAAATTTCTTTTCCGACATTATTTAAAGCAAATTAGCATTATTCTGGGATATGAATTATCAAAATCATTAAGCTATTTTGAGAAAGAAGTTATTACGCCAATTTGCAAAACACATTCCAAAATATTGATAGATGATTTTGTCATTGCGGCCGTATTACGCGCAGCAATGCCGATGGTTGATGGTATGTTAGATGTTTTTATTGATGCTGAAACAGCCTTTTTGGGTGAAGCTCGAGAGAACAATGAATCTGGCATATATATTAATCATAGTTATACTGCGCTTCCTATGGTGAAAAATAAAATTGTTATTATTCCTGATCCACTCTTGGCAACAGGTAGATCATTCGCTGCGAGACAAGGAGAGACGAAGTCGGTGTCGAGTAGTACGAGGTAGCCCGTGCTATAAATTAAAGGAACGACGTGCCGTAGGCGCCAAAGAGAGTTTCATTTTAGCTCCCATAGGGCGTAGAGTCATTTGAGAGCCTGTTGCGAGATCGGAACGTAACGAAGTGTAGTATAGTGAGAGCAAGCAGGTGACGAGGACGACCGAGGTAATTAGGCTGTCG
The DNA here is from genome assembly GCA_913060525.1 of uncultured Gammaproteobacteria bacterium. GTDB lineage: Bacteria > Pseudomonadota > Gammaproteobacteria > Francisellales > Francisellaceae > CAJXRW01. Next base: position 9,297 of record CAJXRW010000016.1, on the reverse strand, counting down.
CGGTAAGTGATTCGATTTTAGGCAGGGATGCCTAAAATCTATTATGAACGGCGCGACACTATCGATCAAAAGCAATAGAAGTGATATTACCAAAAGAACCCAAGAAGATTATAGTTTGTTGTGCGATCGCGGCGTCTGAAGGGATTGAATATATACAGAGTCGTCATAATGTTGATATTTATTGTGGTGCAATTGACCTTAAGTTAAATGAGAATAAATATATTGTACCTGGCTTGGGGGATGCTGGTGATTTGGCTTTTGGGGTTAAACAATAACGTTAGTTATTCTTGGGGGTCTATAACCCACAACCATAGTTCCAACCGCAACCAGTAGAATAAGCTTGGTAATAGTTTGAAATATCTGGATTTTTATTATTTTCTATTTCTATTTTGATTGCTTCGGTATACATGGGCTGGCGGATTTTATTTTCCAACTTATCTAATCGCGTAACTGAATTGTTATCTATTTCTTGCAATTGATGCGATTTATTATAGATACAGGGTGAACAAGACTGGGCGGGTTTAGATAAAATCTGAAATGGTGTTTGTTTAATTAGCTGATTACGTGCATATAAATCATAGTTAATGAGAGGATACCAAGTTGCTCTATCATTAAAGTATTCATTTTCTGCAATATGTTCTTCCAGAACTGATTGAGCAGTACACATCAACTTACGGTTTGGTAACAAGATTATCGCTTCTTCATCCTCATCAGCTCCATCAAGCCAATCAAGGATAGCTGTACCTTTAATTAAGCCTGCACACCATTGAAACTTGATGCTAGGGAAGTGATTATGTTCAATGACTTGTCGGCTAAAATCTGCTTGTGGTTCCAGTTGATTAAAATGAACTTTGTTTGAAATACACCAGGTTTTAACCGCTTTAATTCTGGTCAACCATGCTTGTGATTGCCAATTGGTATTAATATAGATTACGTGGATATTTTCTAATTTTTGATTCATTGCCCATTGGATTAAGGCAACGCCATCGTCTCCAAGGTCAGATAAGATTACATGCATATAAACTATACCTGATTACTTATAAGATTAAGCCATAGATGCGTGCATAGGCGAAGCCGAGTGCGGTCATCCCGTACTTGATACGGGATCCAGGCGACCCGTGAATTCAATTTTGGTATTGTCCCCAATATTTTAAGTTTGAGTTGCCTGGATTCTGAATCAAGTTCAGAATGACGCATAGCAGTATTATAAATCATTCAGATAATCCCCATTAATAATTTGGCAATCATTTTTTAGACTATTCCTATCACCTTGCGAATTTCTTTGAGTTTGGTTGAGGCAATATCACGGGCTTGTTCTGCCCCCGCTTTTAAAGCCGTTTCTATTTTTTCTGGGTTAGCCAGGAGGTCGTTATACATTTCTCTTGGTGTGGTTAATGCGTCATTTACTTTTTCAAACAGAATTTGTTTAGCATCACCCCAGCCAATGCCTTCTTCATAACGTTTTTTAAGATCACTAATCTCATCTGATGTTGCAAAATGTTCATATAAACCGAATATATTACAATCTGATGGATCTTTCGGCTCTTCGGGTAATTGAGAATTGGTTTTAATTTTCATAATGAGTTTACGAAGCTTTTTGCTATTTTCAAAAATAGGGATGGTATTGCCATAACTCTTACTCATTTTACGACCATCTAGTCCTGGAATGGTTTTTGCTTTGTCATCGACCATGGCTGCTGGCGCAACAAGACAATCTGTTTTGTAAACGTGGTTAAAGCGATTGGCGATATCACGTGCAATCTCAACGTGTTGAATTTGATCTTTACCTACAGGAACGAAATCAGTATCAAACATAATGATATCGGCTGACATTAATACTGGGTAATTAAATAAACCCATGGTGATGCCTGAATCGGGATCTTTGGTTTCATCTTCTAGGTTTAAATCAACTTGTGCTTTGTAAGCGTGGGCTCTATTTAATAAACCTTTTGCTGCCATTGAGGTCAATATCCAGCTAAGTTCCATAATTTCTGGAACATCTGATTGACGATAAAAAATAGTATGTTTAGGGTTCAAACCTAAAGCTAACCAAGTTGCTGCGATTTCGGTGGTGTATTGTTTGCGTAATTTGGCATCCCATAATTTAACGAGAGAATGATAATCAGCAATAAAATAGCGCGCATGATAATTTGGATTTTTTGCCATTTCTAATGCTGGCTTAATGGCGCCAATGTAATTACCCAAATGGGGTGTGCCAGAAGGAGTAATGCCCGTTAATACAATTGGGTTTTCTTTGTTTGGTTGAGATGTCATGTTTATCAATTTTATCAATTTTATTTATTGTAACAAAGTGAGATTGGTTGTCATGTTTATTATTCTACTGCAATTAATGCAGGTTCTGCCGCATAAGACCATTGCGATTTAGGAGGCGTCCTTATTATGCAGCTATTTTACTGCTATCAACTTTATTTGATTGTTGGACTTTCATAGGTATTTGACAATTTAAAAATTGAGGTAATTTTTTATGGTTATAAAAAATACGCTGTTTAGATTTACCAGTTAATTTTCCCTTCTGGAATATATTTATTTAATAAGCCTTTGTATTTTGCTTCTAATACTTCTTTTGGAGGTAGTTCAGGTAATTTTGAATAAAGGTCAGCCTTTTGAAAGGCTTTTAAAAGGGGTAATAATTCCCAGTCTCGATCTGATGCCAATTCTTGATATGCAAGACCACCTGTTTGCGGTGTGTGCCAAGGGTAGAATGAATGGTAACGTAATAGGTAAAGTCCTTCATAAGGAATATCGCTACCTTCTTCTGCAACTTTGTAAACGTACTCGTCGTGACCATAACTCATATCAACAGCATCAAATCCACAGCCTTTTGCATATTTACCAAAATGTGTTGCAGTTTCAGTGTTATATTTTTCAAAGTCAGGAGATTGCTTATAAAAACCGTTAGCAAAAAAGACATTAGCGCTGGCAAAAGGGCAAGCAACTGGATAAGTGTCACCAACCGTTGACCATTGTGGAAGTGCGCCATATTCAGGTAAAGTCATAATTTTGCCAAGATCATGGATAAACCCAGTTAACGGTAGCCAAGACCAGTCAGTAATATGGGAATAGAGATTATTTAACGTTTTCTTTTCCGTATAAAAATCTTGCCATTCTTTAGGAATGCTTTCCCATTCATGATCACGAAATAACGTACGGATAAGCGCATTTTCTCTTAATTTGGTGTCATTTTTTAAAAATTTATTTTGGGCTGCTTCGGCTGTTTGATAAGCATGTTCAATCTGTGGTAAATCATTATCAGGATCACTTTCGTCATGCACGTTTTCTAGTAGTTTAAATACTTCATAAACATCCATTTTGCCATGTGCCAAGGCAAAATATTTTTCTTTCATTTTTTTTACATAATCAAGAGATTGATTAATATGCATTTCACGATAAGTTCTTTCAACTCTATCTTGAAATTTGCTATCGGTATAATTACGAAACTCACCAAAACTATTTTCAGCTTGTACTGTCATTTTTTCGCTCCTTGTATGCTTTAAGCTATTTTAATTTGTTTATTTTGCAAACACAAATTCCAAATTTGATTAGAGTCAAGTTTGCTGGTGTTTAATAGGTTTGCCTAAATCTCGCGTTCTAACACCATGGTTTAAATTGTCTTCAATTACTTCTAATGGTACGCCTTTTGTTTCAGGTACAAAAAAGTACGTAATAATAAATGCAAGTGCGGCAACACAAGCATATAAACCAAAGGTAAAAGCAATACCCAATGAGCTTAAAACGGTCAAGAAAGTAGCGGCTACGACAAAGTTCGCTAACCATTGTATCGAAGCAACAAGACTCATACTTGCACCACGGACGTTTAGCGGGAAAATTTCTGAAATAATTAACCAGAATAAAGAACCAACACTTATGCAGTAACCAACTATGTAAACTAACAGACAAATCAAGGCAAGATAAGCTGTAAAATCTGCATTACTTTTTAGTAGATAAATCATACAAAATAAACTAATGGATGCCATTGCTGAACCAATCAGCAAAAATCTTCTTCTACCCAGTCTATCAATAAATATGATGGTTACAATTGTGGCAGCAAAATTGACAAGACCAAGCGCTAATGTCATTAGCATTTGAACTTCTTGTCCTACAAACCCAATATCTTTCATAATATGCGGGCCATAATACATAACAGTATTAATCCCAAAAAATTGTTGAAAAATACCTAAAGCCAGACCGATGTATAATACTGGCCTGACCTTTTTCTTAAATATTTGGCTAAATCCTGATTTTCCTACACCCAGGTTTTTTTCAATGGAATTGAGTTCAATGATTACTTCGTCTGGGCATTCCCGTATTTTATGTAATGTTAGTTTTGCTTCTTTCTTTTTACCTTTTGAAACCAGCCATTTTGGTGAATAAGGCATAAAACACATGCCGATAAAAAGTAATACAGCAGGAACAAGTCCTGTGGCAATCATGGCGCGCCAATTACCTGAAGCAGTAAAAAAATAATCGACAACAAAGGCAATGACTTGTCCGCCTGTTAAAAATGCGCCATTCCAAAGTACCAAGCCGCCCCGTTTTGAAGACGGTGCTACTTCAGCAATAAATAAGGGTGCAGCATAAGATGCGATACCAATAGCCGCGCCAAGAATAAATCGCCCAATAATTAGCATAAGGACATCAACTGCAAAGGCTGCGACTATCGTACCAACGATAAACAAAATACTCGTTGCAATCATTACACGTTTACGTCCGAATTTATCTGTAAAGCGACCGCTTAGTAATGCACCAAAAAATGCACCTAATACACAGAAGCTAACAATCAACTCAATTTGCCAGTTTTCAGCGACAAACTCTTGTTGTATAAAAGGGGTTGCGCCAGCAATAATTGAGGTATCAAATCCAAATAACAGTCCGCCTAATGCGGCAACAGCAACAATAACCATCACATAGGCTTTTGCAGATTTATTTTTATTATTTTCCATATAGTTGCCTTTACGTTATAAATTAAAAATTTTCAGAGACTGGGTATAAGTTAATGCATGGGATATTTCTTTTGCGTCGTGCATTGATAACCTGCCTAAACGAATCATTTCAGCTAGATAGTGGCTATCGATTCTACGAGAAATATCATGTCTTACTGGGATTGAAAGTAACGCGCGTGTATCATCAATAAAACCAGAACAATTATAAAACCCTGCTGTTTCTGTCACAGAATGTCTAAAGCGCAACATGCCTTCTGCCGAGTCATTAAACCACCACGGTGGCCCAAGAAAAACACTTGGATAATGACCAGCTAACGGTGCTAATTCGCGCGCATAAACCGTTTCATCCATAGTGAATAATACAACACGGAAATTAGGATGATTACCAACAGCATTTAACAGAGGGTATAAACCATTTACATAGTCACATTTTAGTGGGATATCACAGCCTTTATCATAACCAAAACGATTTTTGATATGCTCGTTATGATTGCGGAAAACACCTGCATGGAGCTGCATAACCAGTCCATCTTCTGCTGCCATTTTTGCCATTTCAGTTAACATTTGACCTGAAAAAACACGTTTTTCTTTGGCATCGGCTTTATTATGAATCATTTTTTGGAACAGCTTTTCACATTTCTTTTTAGATAGATCATACGTTTCAGGAATCGTTACCCCATGGTCAGAGGCAGTAGCACCATTCTTTTTAAAGAATAAACGTCGTTCTCTAAGTACATTCAAAAATTGTTCATAATTGCCAATTTCTTTATTCAGAGACTTAGCGAGGTTTTTAATATGCTTATGAACAGGATGTAGTTCTGGATTAGTGACTGTATCTGGTCTAAAGGTTGGAATCACGCGACATTTGAAGTCGCTTTTTACAATATTTTGATGATGTTTAAGATCGTCTCCGACATTATCGGTGGTGGCGATCACTTCTATTTTAAACCGTTCACAAATACTACGAGGTAAAAAATCATCTTGTTTTAAGCAGTTGTCGATATGTTCATATAATTCGTCTGCGGTATGGGTGTTAAATGGTTTATTGAAATGAAAGATATCTTTTAATTGCGCATCAAACCATAGACCAACTTGCGTACCACGAAAGATATGCCAATGTGCGGCAACTGTTTGCCATATTTTTTTCGGATCAGTTTCAACGGGGGTTTTATCAATGGTTGGAATACCGAGCTTTTCAAGCGGAATACCTTGGGAGTAAAACATCCTAAAGACATAATGGTCTGGCTTAATTAATAATTCGACTGGATTTTCAAAAGGCTTATTTTCATCAAACCATTGAGGATCAGTATGACCATGTGGACTAATGATGGGTAAGTCTTTTATGCCGTGATAAATTTCTAGCGCAATCTTGCGTGTTCTGGTTTCAATTGGCATGAGCGTGTTTTCGGTAAACATATCAAATTCTCCTAAATAACGGCAGAGCTGCCAATTGCGATAATATTGCTTAAACTCAGGTATTCATCTTGATTATGATCTTTTATCCCACCTGTGGCGCAGAACGAAACATCAGGGAAAACTGCTTGATAGTTCTTTAATAAATTGATACCGCCCATGGCTTCAGCAGGGAAAAACTTTAGTATTTTAAAGCCAAGCCCTCTAGCAGTCATAATCTCACTTGGCGTTACTGCACCAGGTAAGTAGTCAATGCCATATGCTTTCGCTGTTTCTAAAAGCGATTGAGTCGTGCCTGGAGAAACTAAAAATTCAGCACCAATATCATGACAAGAAAGCATTTGATCGACCGATAAAATCGTACCGACACCAATGGTCATCTCTAATTCCATTTCCAATATTTTAGTTAACACCTGAAAGGCGTTTGGTGTGCGTAACGTGAATTCAGCAATTGAAATATTCTTAGCCTTTAATTGTTCAATGATTTTTAAAGCTTCATCAACGCTATCCGCTTTTACAACTGGAACAATGGGGTTTTTCTTTAAAACAGCTTCTAATGACATATTTATTTCTCCAGTAATGAGTCAGAATATTTTTGAGTATCGTGTTTTGGAATAATGGCACCTTTGTGCTGTATGACTTCTGCGGCAAACTGTTGTGCAAATTGGCAAGCATCTTTAAATGATTGCCCAGTATTGAGGCTGGCTAACAGGGCAGCATTAAAGCTGTCACCAGCGGCTGTGGTATCAATTGGTTTTTTAATGGTGATGACATGAGGGATTTCTTCAAGCGTTTTATTATTCACTAATATTGTTGATTCTGATCCACGCTTAATAATGATGTTAGTGACACCAACATCTTGATAGCGTTTAATGGTTTGTTGATAATCGCTATCATTATGAAGTAATACTTCATCATCATAGGTGGTGATAACAGTGGTTATGTAGGGTAATATTTTTTCGATTGCTTCTTGTGCTGCCTGCGGCGTTTTCCAACATTTTGGACGATAGTTTAAATCAAATATCACTTGGTTGTGATCGTTTGATTGTCTGAATTCAGCCAACCAGTTTTCTAATATCTCTAATTGAAATTGATCCCAACGTGACAATGAAATACCTGATAAGTAAATTGCATTATAGTCTTTTGACAGTGTGGCTAATTTTTCTTTTGATACATGCTGAAAGAGCTGTTTTATCGGGGCTTCATCACGCCAATAATAAAAACTACGTTCACCATTCTCATCGGTTTTAATGGCGTATAGCCCAGGCATTCTATGCGGTAGATAGACAATATCATCAACAATAATATTTTCATTTTTCCAAATTGCAGTCATTTGCTCAGAGAGTGGATCATCCCCTAATGCAGTAAAAAACGAAACAGTTCCGCCTAGGCGTGCAAAATATAAAGCTGTATTTAAAATATCCCCGCCAAAATTTAGGTTTGCAGGGGTGCCAAATGATAATGAACCACTTAGTTCAACCATGCATTCACCAATGGCTAATAATCTAATATTCAAGCTTTTGCCTCTTTTTGTAGCTCTTGAGAGACGGCATAAGCAACGCCTCTGACCTCAGCCAAACCTTTTAACCTGCCAATACAAGAATAGCCAGGATTAGAGGTTTTCTTTAAATCATCGAGCATTTGATGTCCGTGATCAGGACGCATATAAATTTTATGTGAACGTTGCTCAACTTTGAGTATTTCTTTGACCAGTTCATACATGTTAGTGTTGCCACCTAAATGATCTGCTTCATAAAAACTGCGGTTTGTTTCACTTAAACGTACATTTCTAAGATGCGTAAAATACACTCTCTCACCAAATTCTTTGACTAATTCTGGCAGGTTATTATCGGGTCGTGATCCTAAAGACCCTGCACAAAGGGTAATGCCGTTTGATTTTTCAGGTACTTCTTTAAATAACCAGCGATAATCGTTACAAACACTAATAATTCTGGGCAAACCAAATAATTCAAATGGTGGATCATCTGGGTGAATCGCTAATACTGAACCCACTTCTTCAGCCACAGGTACAATACGTTTTAGAAAATAGATTAAGTTCTCTCTTAGTTTATCCGAATCAATACCTTTATATTCATCTAAGGCTGCTTGAAATTGCGCAATAGTAAAGCTCTCTTCAGCGCCAGGTAAGCCAGCAATAATATTTCGTGTGAGCTGATTTTTATCATCATCTGACATATTGTCAAAAAAGATGGCGGCATCTTTTAAAACGATTTCGGTATAGCTTTGTCTGGCATTAGGTCTTTTAAGCAAATAGATGTCAAATGCGGCAAAGGCAATTTCATCAAAATTAAGCGTTTTTGCCCCTGTTTTTAATTGCATGCCTAAATCAGTGCGAGTCCAGTCCAGAACTGGCATAAAGTTGTAGATAATAACTTTAATCCCACAGGTGGCAAGATTACGAATACTTTGACAATAATTCTCAATGTATTGATCACGTGAAGCCTTGCCGCGTTTAATGTCTTCATGAACGGGAATGCTTTCGACAATCGACCAAGTTAAGCCAGTTTCTCCAAGTGAGTCAGAGTGCTCGACTTCTTTTATTCTTTGCTTGATTTCTTCTATTGGCCAAACTTTTCCATTTGGGATATGGTGGAGTGCAGTAACAACATCTGTCACCCCAGTTTGCATTACATCTTCAATTTTTACAGGGTCTTTTGGGCCATACCAACGCCAGGATTCAATCATGATTTACTCCAAATTCAAAGTTTCAATTGTTTTGAGGACACCATCCGCTTTTAAGCGGTTAATAAAATGAGCAATAGATGCTTTTACATTTTGATCATTTGCTAACGCTTTGGGAAAAACTTCAGACAAATTAAAATAATGTTCAACCAATTGATGCGCCTGACCATATTTAGCATGAATTTCTGCAAATTGGGTTTCCAATGGATCACTTACATCT
>CAJXRW010000015.1 GCA_913060525.1 uncultured Gammaproteobacteria bacterium | reverse complement strand
GAGATTTCTGCCTGTCTCGTGGGCTCGGAGATGTGTATAAGAGACAGTAATATATGCATTCACAATTTAAGCATACTGGCGTTAAACTATTTGTTAATTGGTCATCACTTTTTCAACACGCTCAATGGAATCAGCCTTAGCTAATGATAATCTAACAATGCTATTTTCAATTGCGTATAGGCTATGCATTACTTTTGAGTCAAGATAAATTAAATCCCCAATTTTTAGATGAAATTTTTCATCATTCACATAAAAATCCAAGTCACCTTGAACCAACATGACGGTAATGGGGTAAGGCGCACAATGCTCCTTCATAGCAATCCCTTTTGGTAGACTAATTTGTATTTCTTTGGTAATCGGTGTTTCAATTAATTTCTTGATGGCAACCTTGTTTTTACTAAAGTCTGCTCCTTCAATAAAATTCACTAACTCTGTCATAGTAATCTCCTAACTATGTTGTTTTATATTTAACATCCCAAATTTAAGCGACTTGGCAATATTCAATGCTTTTGACATAATTTCATCCGCCTCAACTTGATCAAAATCTAATTTGGCCTGTTCACAAAATAGCTTAAGCCATCGCTCAAAATGCAATTCTTTAATCTGGATTTTTTCTGCCAATAAAACGTGTTTTTGATACGCATTGCCGTGATACTCCCCTGTTTTTAATAATACGGAACACCAGAACCGTGTCAGCTTCGGAATATGTTCATTCCAATCAACCTGAGCTATGTTATTAAAAATGGGACCAAGCAAGTCATCTTGGTTCACTTTATCATAAAAATGCACCACAAAGTTTTCAATTTGGTTGGCTGATATGTTCACGTTCGTTTTTCACCTCATCAAATGCAGATCGGTTAAATATAATTTTTTGCTCATTATTCTTGGTTGGCAGAATATCCTTTAACTTATATTTCTCAAGCACCAGAATATAGGCATTAGAAGCATCGTTTAAAACCAATTGTAACTTGCACTGGTTAGACATTGGGCAGCTAAGTCCTGTACAGTCAATAGACTCAAAAGATGACTCAAAATGTCGCATTATCTCAAATAAGGTTAAATTCAAGACACTCGAATTAATTTGAATACCGCCACCATTTCCACGTCGAGTAACGATATATTTTAACCTTGCTAATTTAGCGATAATCTTGCGCAGGTGGTTTTGTAGAATATTAAACTTATTCGAAATCTGATCCATATTAACCAATTGATCTTTCGGCGTGCTTGCAAGAAACATAAGCACTCTTAATGCATAATCAGTTTGACGTCTTAATTGCATTTTATGCTTTCTGAACTGAAGAAATAATTTCTTCTTTTCCAGCAATTTTATCAGCTAGACTATGGTTAACATCTCTGTGTTCCTCTTCATCTGCTTTAACGGCAATAACGACATCTCTTAAGGTTGCAGATGCAGATAGTTTCCAATAATCTATGGCTATTTGTGGAGCGGCTACATTTTCTATTCTGCCAGCATCTATTTCATCTAAATAATGCTGATAGCTCACAACAGCCTCTTCTTCTAAATACCCGACAAATCGATGTGCTGTTTTTGAGGAAATAACATACATCGTAAAATAAAGAACAATAAATATCGCCTGGGCAACAAAAATAATGGACCTTTCAAACCAGTTTGGTTTTGCAATGTGAATAAAGGTCATTAAGTGCATACGCTCATTATCTGCTTCATCTAATAATATTTTTATCCAGCCTTCATCATTTTTGATTTTTCTAAGACATTTAAAATGGAAATTAGCAGCTCCAATCATCCCTGGTATTGAAGCCACAGTTTCTAAAACAATGGCACGATTGCCATAACGTTTCCTGAAAAATGTGTCAGCAAAAAACCTAAAAAATTTAACTAAACCGTAGGCCACTTTATCACTAATTTTTATTGCAGGACGGTGATTGTTGTCCATGATATTTCCTTTTGTTTATTAAACAACTTTATTATATTAAACATGTATTTCAAATACAACATATACATGTATTTATTTTGCATGTTTGTCTGAGGGCGTCACTGCTACTAAAATTTAACTATTAAAACACCAGAAATCCTAAAAAAATGAATGACATTAATGGTATCTGGCTACCTGCTTTATAGTGACTGAATTAGGATACATATTGTTTAAAATAGAAAAGCATCACTATAAATATTTTTAGAAGGAATGCCTGACAAAAAAGCCACCGTTTTTAACTTTTTTGTTGTTTCTTCTGGTCCACAAACATATACCTTTGCTAATTTATATTTCATTGCGTGCTGCAGGAAAATTTTATCAATAGGTTTACTCATATCGTCAGTTAATATGCTCTGGTAATATTTCACCTGATGGTGAGAATTAGCAAAATGGGTTAATTGGGTATCATAATAAAGATCTTGTTTCTGGTATCCACCATGAATAATAATGATTTCTCCTTGATGATCCTGTTTAATCGCCTCTCTCATAATGGCAATTAAAGGGGCCAATCCAGTACTCGTTCCAGCTAATAATAAAGGGTAGCTTTCTTTATCAGGATTATAATAATAACAGTCGCCAATTGGACCTCGTAATTTGACATCAGTCCCTTTACTGGCTTTATATTTTAGCCAATTACCCATTTTACCTGTTTCAAGCATCTTGATATGTAACTCAATATAACCATCATCCACAGGAACATTAGCAATCGAATAACTTCTAATTTCACCCAAAGGATTAACCAAGTTAATATACTGGCCTGGTACCCAAAAAGATAGATCATCAACCAACAGTTTTAAACTTAGAATGTTACTATTTAAATAATCTAATGTTTTAATGCTTGCTGGCACATCAATATCATTATTGCTTGATGTATTGAAGGCAATTGGCGCTTGAGGCTTAGCGATACAAGGTAAGAAATAATTTTGATGACATAAGGTTTCTTTTAATCCTGTTTGCCAATCAGGTTGCATCTCACCTTCTGTTATTTTACCAATACAAGACTGACAGACCCCAGATTTACAAGAGTGGCTGTATTGAATGTTGTTTCTGAGCAAACATTCTAAAACAGTTTCATCACCCTTAAGATCAAATTGATGAGAGTCATAACGAATCGTTGTCATAAATCACCTATTAAGCACATCATCTCTTACACTGTTGGCAATATCAGCTACCTGCTGAATATCCTCATCTTTTGCACCAAGCTCTTTTAATGTACCACCTAGGTGCTCAATGATAATGTCAACATGCATGTCATTTAATCCACGCGTTAATAAGTGCTTATGCCCATCACGCATATCTTTTCCAGTATAATTATTAGGTCCACCGAATACCATTGTTAAAAAGGCTTTCTGTTTTGGAATTTGTTTATCCATGTCGACATCGTCAAAGAAAAAGTTTACTCGATCATCTACCAATACTTTACGATAAAAAATATCGACAGCTGTATCGACAGCATTTTGACCACCCAGTCTTTCATAAAGTGTTTCTTTCATAGTATCATTCCTATTATGCTAATTATATTAAGGTGTATTTAAAATACATCTTAATTGTATGTAACTAATCACGACAAATCAATACCGTTGGAATAATTAAGATGCAGTTAACACAATTTACAGACTATGCATTGAGAGCGTTAATTTTTATTGCAATCAAAGATGGGCCAAGCACGATTACTGAGATATCAGATAGTTATAAGATATCACGACATCATTTGGTTAAGATTATTCATAAATTAAGCCAGCTTGGGTATATACATACCGTTAGGGGTAATAAAGGCGGCATTACCCTGAACAAGCCAGCAAACGACATTAACCTTGCCCAACTTATACAAGACACTGAGCCTAATTTTCATTTAGTTGAATGTTTTGATAAAGAAAAAGGTACTTGCTGTATTATCCCTGTGTGCAGGTTAAAAACAATATTACAGTCAGCGCAAATAGATTTTTTGAAAAACCTAAGCCAATATACTTTGGTGGATATCATACAAAATAAACAACAATTAGCTGAACATTTGAAACTAAAATAATACGCATTAAATTAGCTGGTGGATAACTCTTTATGGATCACATCAACAACATCCTGAACAGAGCGTACCGCTTTAAACTCTTCTGGATTAAATTTACGCCCTGTCATAGACTGCAAGTGTACAATTAGGTCGACAGCATCAATACTATCCAAATCTAAGTCATCATATAGCTGAGCATCTAATGTAATATCCTCATCTGGAATCTCAAATAATTCATTTAGAATTTTCCTCAGTTGAACTAAAATATCATCTTTTGAGGCTTTCATTGCTTCCATTTTATGACCTATTTTTATCTATAAATTTAACTAAACTTCCCACTGACTCAAAATACGTTTTTGCATTTTCATCATCTGAATTAATCGTAATATTATATTTCTTTTTTATCGCTACGCCTAATTCTAAGGCATCAATTGAATCTAACCCCAAACCTTCACCAAATAAAGACTCATTTTCATCAATATCTTCTGGTGACATATCTTCAAGGTTTAGTGTGTCAATGATCAGTTCTTTAATTTCCTGGGTTAAGTCAGACATAATGGCTTCCTTTTTCAAGTGACTCTGTTAAATAGTTTGTCAAATATCGTGCGGCTAAAGAAGAATTACCCGCTTCTTTCAAAAAAGACTCAGGATAAACTTTCTCGCCCACAGTTACTGTATAGTTAACTTTAGATGCTGGTACTTTATACCATGTGCTTTGTTTGGATAAAGCACTTTCAGTACTTTTAATATGAATAATCCGAATCGGCATATTGAGTCGAATGGATATGTTTGCCGCACCTCTTTGTAACTTAATGGGTTTACCTAGTGTTGTGCGTGTCCCTTCTGGAAAAATAAGTAAATTATTGTTATTTTTCTTGGTTCTTGCCACTAATTTAAACATTTTTTTCGATTCAATATTAGGGATATATTGCGCTGTTTGAATGACAGATTTTACAAAAAAATTATGCCATAAACTTTCTTTCACCACATTATCACATTGCTTTAATTTTGACACAATGATCACATAATCGATCAGCGTTGGATGATTAGCGACTAAGATACACCCTTTATCTGCCTGTAAAACCTCAATATTTTCAAAATGAAATTTTCCTAACCCCGTATGCTGCATCAAGCGCCTAAATAGCTTAAAAGACAAATAAATAATATATTGCGTCCGAACTCTTTTTGTATCTGAACTTGCGGTAAATAACATAATAATTGGAAAGATAATATAGCCAATGAGCATCCCACCTAGCCCAAAACAAGCAAAACAAAATCCCGTTGCAAAAACACGCCAACAATAATTAATGTTCTTAAACCATGTGTGCATTATAAAAGTTTCTTACAAGAAAAATATGTTAGTTTATTTGGTTGAATCCAAGGCTGTGTTGATTCTGATAAATACCAGACCAAAAAATTAAGCGCCTGCGGACTATCCTGATGTGTGTCATCTATTTGCGCTTCCGTTTGGCTGAGCTCACATTGTATTGGCTTTATCTGGTTATCATCGGGTTTATTAACACCTATGACAAAACTTACTGCATAGCGACAATTTACACCCATATCTAAGGCTTTATAGGCTTCTGGAAAATAATCATCATACACCGTCACTAGCACATTATGATCAGGATTTAATTTCAGCCAAACTAATGCATCTATTAAGCTTAGGTTAAAGGTTTGTTCACCTGCTGCAATCGCATTCATACTATGTGTTTGTTTATGGATAATGGAATATAACCCCGATGCGGTATTATGGACTGATTGTGCAAACGCCATTGGAGACAGACTTTCTTGATGATAGATATAGTCAAATAAACTCACACAGCGTTGTAGCTCACCATGTTGAGCGCCAAATACGGCATAATCTATTTGCTGATTTTCAGTTGCCAGTGCCGAGACATGCAAGGCGATTTTAGTCACCTCACTGCATCGTCTTTTAATGCTGGCTGGAATCAGGGTTGTTTGAAGTTTTTCATCAATATTTATTGGGAGTGGATTGTACGCCCAGGCTTGCCACGCATCAGCTGAATGAACACCTGGCGCCCATGCTGCCCAGTTAAGAATATAAAAAGTGCCAATATCTTGCATCGTCATTAAGCATAATAAGCGTATGTGCTCATTTTAGCAGATTTTAAACAAATTATGCCCTCACATTAGGGTGATTTTAACTTGTATTTGTGATTGGGAAATATCATAACCCGCTTTCATCTTCGTTATCATTTTGCTGCCCTTGTAACTGACCATTAACATACACACCTAAACCAGGACAAAAAGCATATTGACCACATTCAGTTATCTGACATTGCGGGAACTGCGTTTGACGATTGATTTTAGCCTCAGCACATTTTCGTTGTTCAGGCGTCATATTATTCAGTAGATTTTTCTCATACTCCGTCATACAACCATTGAGACAACAGGTTGCAAATAAGAATAGAATATAAAAAGAAATAGGTTTAGAACTAGAAAAAAAGAAAGCTTATTAAAAAACATGTAACGTCGCTTTTTAATAAGAAGGTGACCAACTACCATAGCGTAGATCTAACGTATTCGGAAACGTTGGGTTATGCTCCTTAGGTGGTACGGGACAATAGCCAGGGGTATGACCCATTGACTGGAATCGAGATAAACGACGTCCTTCTGCTGCATTGTCATTAACTGGAATATCATCTTCATCATAGTTACGGCCACCAGGATGTGCAACAAAGTAGGTACATCCACCCAATGAACGCTCAAAATGTGCATCAATTAAGTCAAATACCAATGGTGCATGAGCAAAAATCGTTGGATGCATGGCAGATGGTGGGTTCCAAGCTTTAAAGCGAACAGCAGCAACATATACGCCTTTCTCTCGTGTTTCTTTCAACGGCACTCTACGTCCATTACACGTTACGATCTGACGATCAGGATCAGTAATACCACGTACCAATACTTGCAACCTTTCAACTGATGAGTCTACTGCACGGGCTGTACCACTTCCACCATTTTCTTCACCCAGCACAGGCCAAGGCTCTAAGCCTAAACGTAATTCAATGGAAACATTGCCGATTTGTGAAATGCCAAAGTAAGGATAACGGAAAGAAAAGAATGGCTCAAACCAATCAATATTAAAGCCATAACCTTTGGTATTGATGGTATCAATCACATCACGTAAATCTTCCCACACGTAATAAGGTAACATAAACTCATCATGCAAACGCGTGCCCCAACGAATGAGCTTACCTAAGTAAGGCGTTTCCCAAAAATGTGCAACACACGCTCTTATCAATAGTGCTTGTAATAAGTTCATCTGTGGATGCGGTGTCATTTCAAAAGCACGCATTTCTAATAATCCTAAGCGACCACGATCACTGTCTGGACTATATAATTTATCAATACAGAATTCAGCACGATGCGTATTACCCGTTAAGTCAATTAACAGATTTCTGAATAAGCGATCAACTGTCCAAGGCTGTACGTACTCCATATTCTGAATACGATCCAACTCTTTAAATGCAATTTCAAGATCATATAACGAATCATGACGCGCCTCATCAATACGTGGGGACTGACTGGTTGGTCCGATATACATTGATGCGAATAAGTAAGATAAAGATGGATGATTCTGCCAGAATGCAACCATACTTCTTAATAGGTTTGGACGCCTTAAGAAAGGACTATCTTCAGGGGTATGTGAGCCCATCACAATATGGTTACCGCCACCTGTTCCGACTCGGCGACCATCCAGCATAAATTTATCGGTTGATAAACGAGTCAGCCGTGCTTCTTCATAAACGGTTTCAACAATATTTTTCAACTCAGGCCAATTATTTGCAGGTTGAATATTAACCTCAATCACACCTGGATCTGGTGTCACACTAAAGTGATTAACACGCAAGTCACGTGGTGGTGAGTAACCTTCTAATACCACAGGAATGTCTAGTTTCTTAGCCGTTTCTTCAATCATGGTGATTAAATCTAAATAATGCTCGATATATGAAATAGGTGGTAAGAATAAATGCAACACGCCATTACGTGATTCAGCACATAAAGCACTACGAACCAAACCATTGATATCATGTGCAAAGTAAGGTTCATTGTGGACATTATCACGACGCGGCTGCGCATTTGCGATAATATCTTCTCTTGTTGGTAATTGTCCTACTTGCTCAATAGCGGTTCTTTCAGGGAATATCTCATCTTGTGCTGTTAACACGTATGGTAAACTCCCTAATGGTAAACGTAATCCAACAGGTGAATCACCCACTGCTAAAATCAAATGACCTGAAAGGAATTGCCATTTATTACTGCGCCATTGCTGATGTTTGTAAGAAAAACCTAATGGTAAGACATAACCAACCGCATTATTGAGTGTTTCCGTCATTAATTTTTGTAGACGCTGACGTTCTTTTTTCTCATAAAGATCTGCTTTTAGCACTTCGCCTGCCATCGGCAATTGTAGTTCTTTCCACAAGTAATAAGGCATATCTTCACGTGCAGGAATAACATAGTCATCTGGAATACCTAAAGATTGAGATAGCTCTTCCATAAACACGCGCGCGGTTTCAACATCATGACCTAAATCTTTATCAGGATTGGCTAAATAATTTTGATCACCCCACATAGGATAACCATCTTTACGCCAATGTGCATTCATGGCCCAACGAGGTAATATTTCACCCGGATACCATTTACCTTGACAATATTGTAAATAGGCACCTGGCGAAAATTTACTGACCATTCTTAAGAAAAGTTCTCGCCCAAGTCGTTTTTTATTATCACTTAATGCATCTGTATGCCATTCACGTCCTTTTTTATCATCAAGCGATACAAATGTTGGCTCACCACCCATGGTTAAACGGACATCGCCACGCTCCAGGTCAGCATCAATTTTTGCACCAATTGACTCAATTTGTTGCCACTGGGCATCACTATAAGGTTTAGTTACACGTGATTCTTCATGGATACGCGTGATTGACATCTCATGTTCTAACTTAGATTCACATGCTTCCAAAGTACCACTGATTGGAGCAGCGCTTGACGGGCTAGGCGTACAACATAAAGGAATGTGGCCTTCCCCTGTTAACAAGCCCGATGTTGCATCTAAACCAATCCAACCTGCACCAGGTAAGTAAACTTCTGTCCAAGCGTGTAAATCAGTAAAGTCATGATCCGTTCCAGAAGGACCATCTAAAGCTTTAACGTCAGGCGTTAACTGGATTAGATAACCAGACGCAAATCGCGTTGCAAACCCATGGGCACGTAATAAATTACATAATAACCACGCCATATCACGGCAAGAACCACTGCCTAATTCAAGTGTCTCTTCACAGCCTTGAACACCAGGCTCCATACGCACAGTATAACGTAAATAGTTACTTAGTTTTTGGTTGATATTCACCAGAAAATTATTCATTTCTTGTTTGTCAGTGTTCACTGTTTTCATGAACTCTTTCATTTTAGGACCATATTCTTTCACTTCTAAATATGGTGTTAATTCTTCTTTTAAGCCTTTTTCATATTCAAATGGGAACTCCCTGGCATAGTCTTCTAAAAAGAAGTCAAAAGGGTTATAAACCTTTGTTTCACTCACTAGGTTTACTTCTACCGAAAACTCTTTTACTTTTTCTGGAAATACCACTCTTGCTAGCCAGTTGCCGAATGGATCTTGTTGCCAGTTAATGAAATGTTCTTTTGGCAATACATTTAAAGAGTAAGATTGCACAGTTGAACGTGTATGTGGAGCTGGTCGCAAACGGATTGTCTGCATTCCCATAGATATCGGGCGCTCATATGTGTATTTAGTTAAGTGATTTAGATTCGTTAATATACTCATACTTTCCTCATTATCATAAATTTATAGTGACATAACATGTGAATAGTATTGTATTAATCTATAATTTTCACGTAATTAGGAAAAAAAATCACATTTAGGGGGGAATAATATTGAGTGATGTATTGTTGGTAAGTAGCGATGGTTTGAGCTCTCCCTCTATTAAGGTTAAGCACCCTTATAAAAATATCCAGTCTAATCATTATAGCTGGGGTTTTAGCTGGTACCCTAATGATAATTTAGCTGCCATTATTGCTAAAGATCCTGCTTCTGTAGATAACGGAGTTTTAACCAATGCTTTAACAGATTGGTCACGGTTCCGTTCTTCAACCTTTATGGCTAAAACAAAAGACTTTGCTAAAGGCGATAGCTACCACGAAGCACAGCCCTTTTCACGTAGTTTTGCTGGGCGTGACTGGACGTTTGTGCATAACGGAAATTTAGATAAAACAAAATTAGAAAAACTCTTTAATGAAAAATCTCATTTTCTAGAGCCACTAGGGACAACCGATTCAGAACTTGCTTTTTGTTATTTAATTAGCAAATTGGCTGATGAAGGCGCCAGGAAACTTTCAGGCATATCAAATAAAAAACTACAAAAGTGGTTTAAAGAACTGGATGAATTTGGTGGGGCAGATATTGCTATTAGTGATGGTTCCACAATGGCGTGTTACCACGGAGCAAATTCACCACAACCATTATATTACTCAAGGTTACAGCCACCAGAGCATCCAACCTATTTTGAATCTGATTTTGCCTGGTTTGACTTAAGCGACCCAAGAGACATCTATCGTACCTACTTTATTTTAAGTTCACGTATGTTCCACATAGGTTACTGGTTTCAAATGCAACCTGGTCAGTTGTTCATTCTTAAAAAAGGAACCTTGGTATGGGACAGCTTGTCTAATCAACACCATGTTCCGCAAGAATTAGAGCTAATTGCAGAAGAATCATCACACAATAATAAAGGGTCAAAACAACACTATCAAACAATTAAAAATTTTGATTCTGTGCAACCAAGTCAACCCCAGTTTTATAAATCCGTTGTCAATGCACGCTCTATTACCCATACTTCACGTGGCAAGCCATTAACCTATAGAATGTTTGATGTCTCTCATACAACCACGTATCGCTATGCACAACCCGTTGAACGCAGCACGCATACCTTTCGTTTACAACCAATGGAAGACCCAACGCAAGAAGTACTTAGCTCAAACCTGACTATCTCATCGCTTGGTGAAGAAATCCGTTATGAAGATGTGTTTGGTAATCAAGCAATCCATTATATTATCGATACCCCATATACTGAACTCACTATTGAATGTGTTAGTCGTATTAAAATTTATGCTAAACCCCCTATCGACTTAAATGCTTCGGTACGCAGATCCGTTATTCCATTAGTGTGGATGCCTTGGCAGCGCCAAATGCTACTCCCTTATCGTCAACCACCTGAGCTACCAGAAACCCAACTGAGAGAGTTGACTCAGTATGCCATGAGTTTTGTAGAACGAAATGACTGCCATCCTATGAAAACGTTAAAGGATATGAATTTAACAATTTATAAAGATTACTCATACTATCCTGGATCGACATCACTGAATACCACACCATTTGAAGTCTATTCGTCTCGTCGCGGTGTCTGCCAAGACTTTGCGAATTTATTAATTTGTTTGGCGCGTCTGTTAAATATCCCTGCACGTTACCGTATGGGCTATATTTATACAGGTACAAATTATGCAAATAAAATTCAATCAGATGCCTCCCATGCCTGGGCTGAAATCTATTTACCCTACATTGGCTGGATTGGTTTTGATCCTACTAATGGATGTATGGTGAATCAAGATCATATCCGTGTCGCTTGCGGACGTCATTATATTGATGCCACACCGACAGATGGTACCATCTACAAAGGTGGTAGCGCAGAGTTTTTAAATGTAGAGGTTAAAATGACGGAAATCCACCGATAAGTAATATCTACATCATCTTCTACCATTAAAACGCTTGTGAAATTTTTCATTTATGCATAACAGCAATCTTTTAAGCGTTCTGATAAGATGATTAGGTTTTAAATTAAGAAATAAATTATGTTAAATATTGAAAAATTACAACAAGGCTTAGCTCAACTTAATATCAGCGTTGAGGATGAAACCATTGCCTATTGGGAGGCTTATTTTACCTTGCTTGCTAAATGGAACAGAATCTATAACTTAACAGCGATTAAACACCCAGATGATATATTAGTACGCCACTTATTAGATGGTATTTCTATTTCAAAATATATTACTGGAGATTATATTGCTGACGTAGGTACAGGTGGCGGAATTCCTGGATTACCCCTTGCCTTAATGTACCCTGAAAAAAAATTTATCCTAATTGATTGCGTGGAAAAAAAAGTTAATTTCTTAAACTATGTCGTGAAGTATTTTCGTTTAACTAACGTTGGTGCTATTCATACTCGTGTTGAAGATTATCATCCAAGCAAAAAATTTGATCAAATTACCTCAAGGGCCTTTACCTCTATTAAGAATTTTAAAGATATTTGCCAGCATTTGTGCAAGCCAGAGGGGGAAATGTTAGCCATGAAAGGTCAATACCCTACAGAGGAACTAGAAGAAGCAAACCTGGAAAACTATCAACACTATGAAATAAAAGTTCCTTTTTTAGCTGCTAAACGTAATCTAATTGTGTTTACGCCAGATTGATCCCGTTTTTTTATATTGAATCGTCTTTTTAATTACAACCCATAAAATAACAATAGCAATGATAATAATAAAAGCCACATTTTCATAATGTGAGAATTTTGAAAATAATTTTTTCGCTACTGCACCGCAAGCAAAGCCAATGCTAAAGAAAATACTACTCCAGATTAGTGATGCGATCATATCCACAATAAGAAATTTTAATTGTGTTAGTTTTGTCGAAGCACCAATCATAAAAGGGGCAATAAAGCGTATACCTGGAAGAAAGCGATAACTTAAAATAAATAAAAACTCATGATTTCCTATAAACTTAGTAATTCGATGTACCTGTGGGTGATCCACTTTATCATGACGAAAATAATGCATTGAGCGTTTACCAAGATAAAAATAAACCTGATTGAATGCACTACCACCAATCATTAAAAAAATAATGCCCCATACAATTGAAATATGCCCAGCGTGCGATGCCACACCACCCATAATCGCAATGATGGCACCATTGATAGCAGCGGCTAACAATAAGATTAAATAACTATTTGCATAAATAATCGCTAAAACCGAGCCCATATATTACTCTTCATCCTGTATCACAAAATTCCGCCCATGATCTTTACGCCGACGAATTAAATAAACGGTATACATGGAAATCACTGCTGAAAAAAAGCACCAAACTGAATTAAAGGCGTAACTATACAGAACATACGTAGCAATGACAGAAACCAATATGAGCAAACCAAATAGTTTCATGGCAATATCTCGACTGATAAACAGAGGAATAATAATAATGGCAATATACATATATTTAGGAATCGATGTTCCCAACAATGCATGATAAATGGTTGTATAGTTATATTGTATTGAATTCGCGCACATATTGGTTTGCACAGCATGGTCATTGATCAGGTATGGAATAAAGCCAGCAATACCAATAACGGCACCTGTAATCGCAAATGCTAATTTTATCCAGGCGCGCGTACATAAACGATTTTTAGCGACAAAATAGGCTGCTAGCGGAATCCAAAATGGCCACCAAAAATGTGAGAAAAAGACAAATCCCACCGAAAAATAGCGTATCCAATGCTCTGAGTTAGCAGCTAATGAAAGCCAAACTCCTCCTTCAATAAGTTGCTGAATACCAAAAAATAAAGGAACACACGCCAACATTAAATAATGATAGCGTTTCAGCTCAATAGCTGAATAAATACAATAAACACCCGTTGGAACCAGAAATGCACCTGCGGTAAAACTCGCCGACGCTGAAAAACACATAATACACCTTTAAATCTTATCTTTTCTTAAGCTTAGTAAACAATCATGCGGTTTTTCAAGGTTTCAGCAGGATTAGCTAAAAGCAAAGCCCAGATTAATAATCATTCCCAGTAAAACTACGACTAGAACAAGGAGACGTCATATTGCTTGGTGGTAAATAAGCCATACCCACACGGACTGATGGTGGTAAGTTTGCAATAGAGGCGGGTTTAAAATCAAACACACCCAACGGTTTAACATTTGGAAAGCACTTTAATACATGTTCAGGAAGTGTATTTGAATTGACACGTGAGTTGACGACATGCGGATTATCTTTTGCCATCCACACAAACATTGCCCCTTTTTTCATCATATTATCAACATTAATCCAAGGACTTTCCTGTAAAGACCAATCTAAAAATGGCATTGGGTGGCTAGGAATATACGTCGTCATATACGCTGCCACATAATGATCACCCGCCACATAATCTAAAGGCATATTTTGTTTGTTATTAATCTTCCATTCTTCTTGAACTTTTGCTGCTATTGCCTCAGCAGGAAAATATGCATTTGAGTTTGGATAACCTAACTTATAAGGATTTACTGCAATTGCAATAAATCTTGAAGCAGGAAGCGCAATCATAACTACTGCTAATAACACAATAAATATTTTTAAACGTTTAGGGGTAACTTTAGGTCGAATAACATATACCAAGGCAATGCCAATCATCGGAAAGTAAGGCACAAACCAATTATTATTCATTTTAGAGCCTGTGATAAAGCCGAAAATAATTGTTACTAAAAAACAACCCAATGCCATAAAGAATAAATATTGTTTCTTGAATCGAGTTGTATATTCAGGAGAAAACTTTTGATCTCTACGACCACAGAAAGCCAATAACATCACTAGCATGGGGGCTATGGTTCCGAGCTGATTAATCGTCATTTGAAATGGATCTCGAATTCTTGCTGACCACGTCATCTCTGAAACAGTGCTATATAGCGCATATTGTACTTCAGGAAATCCCTGAAAATATGAATGATAAAAATGGGGTATCACTAAAATAACAGCAATAATAATGGCTAAATAAGGTCCAAATGAAGCTAAACGCTTCCGAGCTTCTGCGTTATAGAACATGAAAATAATGATAACGATAAAAATAATTGCACATTGGTATTTATCAAGTAAATTACAAGCGGCTAACAAACCAACTAATGCCCAATATCCTAATTTATTCGTTTTAATTGCATAATAAAAGACCAATATAAGCAAGGCAAAAAGCGGAACAAGCATAGCGTTAGGATTAATATAAGGTGATACAAACGTAAAAGATAAATTTCCCTGCAATAAAACCACACCCAGAAATGAATACATGGGATTCTCAAAAAACTCTTGAGATATTTTCCACATGGATAATAATGCGACCACAATAACTACTTGTGCAAATAGGTATACACCGAATACACCAAACAACTCATACACTGGCGCCAACAACCAGGGTGTAAATGGCGGCATTTTATCATAGCCTAATTGCCACTGCATCCCCCAAGCAATTGATTCAGAAGTATCGAATGGTAAAGCACCCAAAAAAATATAGGGTAAAACAGTCCATAAAAGGACTTGAAGGAAAATCACAATTAATACGTATTTAAATGCTTGTGAACGCGTTATTTTAATTGACTGATTCATCACTTTTCTTACCTACATAAACCTAACCTACTAATTAAAAATAGTGTTTATTTTTCAAAAATCACAAATAATTATGCAGTTTTTCTTTATTTATCGATAAGTTATACAAATAATTGCTTGCTTAGGATTCTTTAAATAAAATTTTAACTATTAGTGTTAGGTTAAGCATATTGCTGTCTCTTATACACATCTCCGAGCCC
>CAJXRW010000014.1 GCA_913060525.1 uncultured Gammaproteobacteria bacterium | reverse complement strand
TCTACACAGAGTAGATCGTCGGCAGCGTCAGATGTGTATAAGAGACAGATGCTGAGCAGGTGGTTACTCGTACCATGTTATTAGAGCAAGTTTGGTCATTTCATTTTGATCCAGGTACAAATGTCATTGATACACAAGTTTCGCGTTTAAGGCAAAAAATAGACCGTGATTTTCCAGTTAAATTACTTAAAACGATTCGTGGAAAAGGATATAAGCTCAGTGCATCTGAATAGGGTATTCCGAACCACTGCATTAAGAATTTCACTTAAATATGTGTTAATTTATACGATTATTATGGTGACCAGTTTTGTCTTGTTAGAAATTGCGATTAGTAGTTATATCAATATCCAAATATCTAAAAGTTTAGAGCGCGAAATGCTGCAATTTATTCGTATAGATAAGGCGGAAGGACGACAAGACTTAATCAAAATTATTGAGCGAAAGACCAGAATCGATGCAGAGTTGACTCAAGAACATGATTATTATTGGTTACTGGTTTCTAAGGATGACAAAAAAATAGCAGGCAACTTGGTTGAATGGCCGTCTCACCTAAATACCGACCATGAAATCTTAGATATTATTATTCACCCGAGTGAACTTTCCACATTAGGATTAACCTCATTCTTTGATAAAGACCATAACGCTTGGCCAATGGTTTCGACTACATTGGAGGATGGTGCAAAAATTTTAGTTGCCAGGCGAATTCCCCAGGCTGATGAGCTTCAAGTTTTTATTTTAACCGAAGTGGGAATTGTTTTATTAATATCCATTATTTTGGCATTGTTTCTAGGCTGGCGTTTGGGTACAAAAATGTTGCGGCGTTTAGATAAAATCAATAAAGTTTTGAAAGGTGTTGCCAAGAAAGATTTGAGTCAAAGAATTGTTACCAAAGGGCATCAAGATGAATTCGACGAGCTTATTAGCCATGTCAATGAAATGTTGGCGCGCATTGAAAGTTTATTTAATGGTATTCAAGAAGTGACAGATAATGTTGCCCATGATTTACGTCAGCCACTATCAAGATTACGTAATCGTATTGAAGTGACATTATTAGAAGCGAGAGATAAAAAATCGTATGAAGAAGCTTTAGAGAGATCAGTCGAAGATATAGATGGCATTATTAAAACTTTCAATGCGTTATTAGAAATTGCGCAAGCTGAAGCGGGAAGTTATGTTGGAGATTGGATTGATCTAAATTTGAGTCAAATATTACAAGATTTGAGTGAGTTATATCAAGCTTCTGCTGAAGATCAAAATATTAAACTGGTTACTAATATCACGGAAAATATTTTTATTAAAGGTAACCAACACTTAATCGTTCAGTCTATTTGTAACTTAATTGATAATGCTATTAAGTACACGCCAGAGTATGGAACGGTAACAATTTCATTGTCATTAATAGAAGGCAGAAATATTCTGTTAAGCGTTGCTGATACAGGTATTGGTATTCCAGTGCAAGATTTTGAACGTGTTAAAGAAAGATTTGTCAGGTTAGATAAGGATCGTGGTACGCCTGGAAGTGGCTTAGGATTAAGTTTGGTTAAAGCAGTTGCTTCACTACATAAAGCAGAATTATTATTTTCTGATAATAATCCTGGCTTGAAAGTGAGTATCTCGTTTCCAATAACATACCAAGCCTAGCCTAATACATTATAACCATTATCAACATAAATTGTCTGACCTGTAATATTCAATGATTTATCTGATACCAGAAATTTAGCCATTTCACCAATTTGTTCAATTGAAACAAGTTGGTGAACGGGTGCTTCTTTGGCAACTTTTTCCATTAGCGCATCAAAATGGCTTAAACCAGAAGCGGCTCGTGTTAAAACGGGACCAGGTGAAATTGCATTAACACGAATGCCTTTTGGTCCTAATTCATGTGCTATATAGCGAACGGAAGCTTCTAAAGCTGCCTTGACAGGCCCCATTAAATTATAATTTTCAACGACTTTTTCACCACCATAATAGCTCATGGTTAAAATGGAACCACCATCTTTCATGAGAGGTTCAGCGCGTTTGGCTAATCGGATTAATGAATGGCAAGAAATATCCATAGCTTGTTGAAAACCGTTAGACGAACTATCTATGACTCTTCCTTGTAAATCTTCTTTCGGAGCAAAGGCGATAGAATGTAAAACAAAATCTAACCTTCCCCATTTAGATTCAATTTCTGAGAAAAGTGTGTCCATTTCCTCTGCATTGGTTACGTCTAACGGTAAATAAATCGGCGCATTTATTTGCTGAATAAGTGGTTCGGTATATTTGCGTGTTTTTTCATTTAGGTAGGTTATCGCCATTTCTGCCCCTAAAGTGTTAAATGCTTTTATACAGCCCCAGGCGATTGATTGATCATTTGCCAGCCCGACAACTAACCCTTTTAATGTGGTATTGTTACTCATCTATTATGTCCTTTTTAAAGTGTTCTAAAATTTCAACTGCCATACTATGCTCTTCATTTGCTTGGATGACGTGATGTTCAAACTTGGGCAGGAAAGATAAATGTTTTAATATTGCTGCACGAATATTTTCAGCATTTTCTCCAATACCACCCGTAAAAATGAGGGCATCTAAACCGCCAAGCGAAACAGTCATTGCTGCAATATATTGTGCAGTTTTTAATGAGAAAAAGTTAAGCGCAAATTGAGCATTGATATCATCTGCCTTAGATAGCGATTTAACATCATTGGTTAAATTTGATAATCCCTTTAAACCAGACTCATTATATAATAGACGCTCAACCTCAGTGACAGACAGACCTAAGTCTCTAATCATATAAATCACTGCGCCAGCATCTAAAGCACCGCAGCGTGTTCCCATTGGTAAGCCATCTAATGCAGTCATTCCCATTGTGGTGTCAATGCTTTTTCCTTTTTCTAATGCACATAGGCTTGCACCATTGCCTAAATGGGCAACAACAACTTTTCCTTTTATAAGTTTTGGATAATTTTTTTGCAAGCAGTGGGCAATCCAGTTATATGAAAGCCCATGAAAGCCGTATCGTTTAACGCCTTGATTACGTATGTTCTGTGGTAATGCAAACTCATGGAATAGGGGGCTATGGTTTGCATGAAAGGCCGTATCAAAACAACCAAATTGGAGTAGGTTTGGATGATATTTTTTTAATATATTGACAGCGGATAAATTATGAGGTTGATGCAAGGGTGCGAGTGATTCTAAAGAATGTAAATACGTTAATGTTTCACTATCCAGCTTAGCAGGTTGAGTGAATTTTTCACCACCATGGACAATACGGTGTGCAACCGCTCTAATATCATATTGTTGTTTTTTAAGCCAATCTATAATTAAAGTTACGGCTTGTTCGTGTGTCGTTCTTGGGTCTAATTCTGAGGTATTTGATTGATTCTCATTGCCATTAAATACTTTTAATTGTGGTCTTCCACCAATATCAGTTACTTTTCCACCTGCGAGAATTGTTAAATTATCATCAAAGTTAAATAGTCTAAACTTAACACTTGATGAGCCTGTATTAAGCGTTAGTAAATGAACCATTATTTAATTAATCCTTTTTTGCGAGCATGAGAAAGCTCCATTGCAACCGCACAAGAAAACATACGTGTCCGTTTTGAGTCTGCTCTACTGGTTAAAATAATCGGGACGCGTGCCCCTAATACAATGCCTGCGGCATCAGCGTTGCCTAGAAAAATAAGTTGTTTTGCAAGGGCATTACCTGCTTCGATATTAGGTACGATGAGAATATCTGCATCTCCAGCAATATCTGAGATGATATGTTTATCTTTTACCGCCTCGGCATTAATGGCATTGTCAAATGCTAGAGGCCCATCTAAATTTCCACCTGTAATTTGACCTCTATCAGACATTTTACATAAGGCTGCTGCATCAATGGTTGATGGTATTTTAGCGGTAACCGTTTCAACTGCTGAAAGAATCGCAACTTTAGGCTTAACGCCTTTACCATCGAATAGAATATGCCAAGCATCAATCGCATTTTGGCAAATATCTGCTTTTTGTGCGAGATCAGGGGCAATATTGATTGCAGCATCTGTAATCATCAATGGTTTATGATAGGTAGGGATATTCATTAAATATACATGTGATATACGTCGCTCTGTTTTCAAAGCTGAAGAGGTATGAACGACGGCTTCAAGTAATTCATCCGTATGTAATGAACCTTTCATAAGCGCATCAATTTCACCACTGGATGCCATTTGTACAGCTATTGATGCAGCAGCATGACTGTGCTCGGCATGGATAATTTTCCAGTCAATATTAGTAAGTCTGCTACTTTGAATAGCTTCTTTAATCCGACTTTCAGGGCCGATTAATATAGGATCAATTAATTTTTCTTCTACTGCTTCAAAAACAGCTTCAATGACGTTAGCTTGAACGGGATGAATCACGGCGACCTTTAGAACATCAAATTGTTGAGAACGTTCTATTACCGTTCGATAATGATCCTTTTTTCCAATTTGTGCTCTTGGCAGGTCTGGGCGTTGAACACTAATTTTCTCTGTTGGTGCTAAAACGGTTGCTGTTCCTTCGACCAAGATATCATTTCTAGTGTTTAGGCAAATACAATCAAATGTAACAATAGGCTTATCAGGTCGCTTAGATTTAACGGTAACTTTAACGGTTATTTCGTCACCTAATCTCACTGGTTTTTTAAAACGTATCTCTTGTCCAAGATAGATGGTCCCAGGGCCAGGTAAGACTGTGCCTAACAGGTTAGATATTAACCCACCAACCCACATGCCATGACCAATGATACCATGAAATATATCCTGTTTAGCATATTGCTCATCTAAATGTGCGGGGTTAATATCACCAGATACGGCTGCAAATAGTTCAATATCTTTTTGCGTTAATGTTCGTTGTAATGAGGCACTTTGCCCAATCATTAGCTCGTCAAACGTGGTATTTTCCATCATGTCTTTCATGGTATTTCCTATTTTATTTCTGAAAAATGTATTGTCCTGGCGCATTATATAATGGTTTATAGTTTGCATTACCTGTTGTGGCTAGTGTGTTAATTTGTTGAGCTTGGCTATTATTTTCCAACCAGTTTTGCCAGGCAAGCCACCATGAACCATCGGTAGAAGTGGTTGTGTTTAGCCATTCCTCTGGTGGAGTATAGGAGGTAGTGCCTGGTGCTGTACTTATCCGATAATGTCGGTGGGGATGTCCTGGTTCACAAATAATACCCGCATTATGCCCACCATTTGTCAGGATAAACGTAACTTCACTGCGGCTCATTAAATGAATTTTATACACAGATTTCCATGGTGCCACGTGGTCTTTCTCTGTCCCTACAGCAAATATGGGTATGGTAATATTTTCTGGTACGATGCTTTTATTAAGAACCGTATAATGTCCATTTGAAAATTCATTATTTAAAAATAGGCGTTCTAAATATTCACTGTGCATTTTATACGGCATACGAGTGGCATCTTGATTCCAAATCATAATATCAAATAATTCTTCACGCTGACCTAACATATACTCTTTTACCATTCTGGACCAAATTAAGTCATAAGAGCGTAGCATTTGGAATGCTCCTGCCATTTGTTTGGTATCAAGATATCCTTGGTCTCTCATCATGTTTTTCAGGTAATCAACTTCGGTTGGGGTAATAAATACCATCATTTCACCTGCTTCGGTGAAGTCTCCTTGGGCTGCGAAAAGAGATAAACTTTTTAAGCGTTTATCCTGATCAAGTGCTAAAAGAGCGGTAGTAATCATAGCCAATGTGCCACCTAAGCAATAACCAACTAAGTGTATTTGAGCATTTTGGGAAATAGAGGAAACAGCTTCAATCGCAGCTAAAGCACCATCACGAACATATTCATCCATACCTTTATTTCTATCTTTGCTATCAGGGTTTATCCAAGATACCATAAAAACCGTATGACCTTGTTCAACTAGCCATTTGACTAATGAATTTTCAGGTGAAAGATCAAGAATGTAATATTTCATGATCCAGGCAGGTAAAATTAAAATGGGCTCTTTGTAAACTTTAGTCGTTGTCGGTTCATATTGAATTAATTCCATTAAATCATTTTTGAAAACAACTTTGCCTTTAGTGACAGCTAAATTTTCACCAACTTTAAACTTACCATCATTATTAGGTTGATCACTTATATTGCTAATAAAATCTTCATAAGCGTTCACTGAGCCTTGTATTAAATTCATTCCACCTGAGCGAAAAGTTTCAAAGAGTAGTTCAGGATTTGTAGGTAAAAAGTTTGAAGGCGCAACTGCGTCTAAAATTTGTCTGGCAATAAATGATACAGCACGCTCTGTTTGCTTGGATTGTCCTGGAATATTTTTGGTTGCAAGTTCCCAAAATTCTTCAGCGTTGTGAAAGGTTTCTACATACAAAGACCACGGGAAAATTTTCCAACCATCTGAAGAGAAACGAGGGTCATTAGAACAGTTTGGGTTTTCAGTAATACAAGGTTGAATCAACTTGGTTAATAATTTCATAGAGGGAAAGAGCGCTAATGAGGTTACTCTTCCAGGGCAGAGTGCCAGTTGCGATTGCCATTCTGCAAATAGTTGTATAAAACCTGCTGGACTTAAGCCATAAGTCAATTTTGATAATTTGGTTGCATAAAACTTATCGAGTTCATTCATGGCTGAATTTAGATTTTGTAATGTATATGGCATCATGATGACTTTCCTGTATCGCCTTTACTTAAGTATCCCATAATTTCTGCTTATCAGCCAAAATCAGGAATCATATCAATCAATTTTATTGAAATTATTTGATCATAGTCAAAAATAGTTATGGATATCAGTTAGGATAAAGCAGCTGTATCTAGATGAAATTAAATAAAAATATCTCGATTGGCTCACAAGTTGGCGCTCAAAATAATATTATCGCTATAATTATCTAATATTACATTTTTTAGTTAACTTGATAATGATGATATTCTTTCAGAGAGTAATGATATTTATTTTTCTAACGGTAAGTTATAGTTTTGCTCTATCTGGCACATTAAGTTATCCAAGCACATCTAAGGCTGTCCCAATCGGAATTTATGTGGCAGATATATCAAATATCAACTTTAAATTACAAACGATTGATGTCATTTTTTGGGTGTGGTCAATACAAGATAAAATTGATGAAAACTGGGGTAAAGAGTTAGTCGTTATCAATGCTGTCAAGCAAGAAATGGTTAAGCAATCTATTAAGAAACTGCCGAATGGTCAATATAGTAATTTGTTTGGCTACAAAGCGACATTGCATCAGCATTTTAATGTTGACAAATTTCCTTTAGATAATCAGGTTTTAAAAATCAGTATTGAAAACGTGGATAAAACAATTACAACCATGCACTTTGTACCAGATATTGAAGGTTCGTATGTAGATAAAAATGCAGATTATTTGCCTGGTTGGAAAATTGGTAGCGCCTCTTGGGAGATCATCAATAAACAGTATAGTTCAGCAGAAAGAAACAAAAAACTTGGGAAAGATGTCGCGATTTATTCCACCGCTATCTATAGCGCTGAATTGATTAAACAACCATTAAGATCTGTGATTAACACATTTGGGATTACTTTCTTGAGTTTCATATTAGGAATTTGTCTTTTCTTGGTACCAGCGACCTTATTACAAGTAAGGATGTCATTGTTTGTGGCTTCGGTTTTTGCAATAGTCGGTAATCAAATTGCCTTACAGTCCTCTATCCCTGTTAGCAACGAGTTAATGTTGGTGGATAAAATTTTCCTATTAGCTGTTATTTCGTTAGTGGTTAATCTTTTCCTGGTTTTTAGTACGCACTACTATCAAACATTAAAACCTAATGCTGCTAAGGTCATGAATCGTATTGGTTTAGCGCTAAATATAATATGCGTTCCTTTTATCTGTTTTTTAATTATTTTAATGGCGCTTTTGACTTAAACTCAATTGTTGCTGGTTGATAAGTTTGCATGTTTTTGTGGGTCAGATTGTGGAATGCCGCCAATCGTATTAATGTTATCAAGATCAGTATATTGGAAGGTACTGAATGGTTGGATTTCATCATCTTTTGGTAATTGATTATCACTCCATCCGCCACCTAATGAGCGTATTAAAAATACAGATGACTGCATTAAGCTCGATTTTATTTCAGCTTCTCGTATTCTTGACTCTAAGGTATCAACTTGTGAATAAATTAATTGTAGTCCTGAATCCAGACCACCTCTAAAAAGTTTCATAGAAAGGGTTTGCGTTTGTGAGGCAGAGGCAACCGCTTTTTTTTGTTTTTGTAGTTCTTGGGAGATGAGTTGGGTTTTACTGATACCATTTTCAACTTCCATAAAAGCATTTAGCACACCAGAGCGGTACTCATTTAAGGTTTCTCGATAAATAGACCAGGACTGCTGTAGTTGTGCTCGTCGATATCCTCCTTTGAATAGGTTTAAGTCAAGGATAGAGCCAAATGACCACACAAAATTTGAACTATTTATTAAAGATAATAAGCTCTCGCCTACATTCAAATTAATGTTAGGGAAGAATGCAGCTCTTGATATCCCAATCATTTTGTTTGCCTGTGCCATTCTTCTTTCTAATGCAGCAATATCTGGTCTTCTTTCTAGTAACTTGGCGGGCAAAACATCGGGTATTTTAATATCGGGCACATTAAATTGGCCAACTGGTGCTATCTTGAATGAGGTTGGTGAAGCACTCAGTAGTATTGCAATGGCATGTTCCGTAACTTGTCGTTCAGCTTCAATATTTAGCTGTCTAGCTTCTGTATTTGCGAGTAGAAACTCTGACCTGGCAACATCAATTTTAGAACCAATATTCCCCTGAAATTGTGTATTTATAATATTTAGGGATTTTTTATAGTATTCAATGGATTGTTGATAAATTGCATTTTGTGCATCAAATCCGCGAAGTGTGAAATAGTGGGATGCCAGTTCAGCTTGTAACATTAATTTTATGGCGCCATATTGAGCAGCAGATTCCTGCGCTTTATAGACTTGGGCGGTGGTGGCATTTCTTAAACTTGACCATATATCTGGCTCCCAAGAGGCTAGCCCAAATAAGGATGAGCTGCTGTTTGGTGGTGAGGAATCAATGTCCCCATGTAAAAGATCCGTTACGGTTCGTTGATTCCTCGTGTAGTCAACACCAACACCAACGTGAGGAAGGTACGAGGAGCGCACTTTCATCATTTCATATCTAGCTTGGATGAACCATTCGGCAGCAATTTGTAGTTCAGGATTATTTGCATTGAGTTTATCTTCTAACTCATTCAATACTGGATCATTAAATACTTTCCACCATTCTCCTCTGTCTTTTGAGTCAGCAGGTGTAGCGACTTCAAATGGGCCAGAACCACTCCAGTCTTCTGGTACTACAAATTTAACTGGTTTGTAATCTGGTGATAAATCAATAATTGCTCGTGAACTACACGAAATAAGTAAAAGTGCAATTGCTCCGATTAAAATAACCTTTAAGCCCAAATTAACACTAAATCTCAATGAGCTGCTTATCTGTTTCATGATTGTTACTCTTTTTCTGATGTATGGTCATCTGAATTGGGTGGTTGATTAAAGTATCCATTTGCAGGACTAACGACTTTAACTTTACTTCCATTTAAAAGTGCAGCGCTTGGGTTATTAATGATTTTATCGTCTTGAGTAATGCCTTCTGAAACATCAATGGTTCTACCATTTAATTTAGCCACATTAATTGATTTGAAATGAACCGTGTTATTTTCATCAACAACCGCGACTTGCGTGCCATTTTCGGCAAATACCATGGCGGTAGTGGGGATAGACAGTGAATAAGTTTGCGTATCGGCTGAAATCGTAACTTGTGCATAAGAGCCTGGCCAAATGGATTCATCTTTATTGTCTATAATGAATTCAGTTACTGCTGTTCTGGTCTCTGGGTCAAAACCATTTGCTACCGTTAAAAAATCTGCTGTATAGTGGCGATGAGGATATTGTGGTAACACGATATCTGCTTTTAATCCTGGTTTTAAGAATGCCCCAAAGCGTTCAGGTACTGAGACAAATATTCTCATCTTATGAATATCTGCAACTTTAAATAAATAATTTTCACCATTTTGTTCTTTTATGTTGCCTTCCACATAATCGCCAACATTAATATTTCTGGCTGTCACTACACCGTCATAAGGTGAGTCGATCGTCTTAAATTTTATTTTGGCTTCATAGGTTTTTACTTCATACATTGCTGCTTCAAGGTTAGCTTCTTCTGCTTTGGCATTTGCTTCTTTTACCGAAATAGATTGAATAGAAACTGCATTTGATTCTTTCATGGCAAGATATCGATCAGCCGTTAATTTGGCTAGTTCATATCTTGCTTGGTCGGCTTTCATGTCAGCTTTTGCCTGAGCGTATTCGGCATCAAGAGTAGGGGCTAAAATCTCAGCCATTTTTTCCCCTTTTTTAACTTTTGCGCCATAGTCGGTATACCACATTTTTACATAGCCATTTACACGTGCGTAAATATAAGCTTGATACCAAGCCTCAACATTTCCAGGTAAGGTCAGTGTCTCGATATCGTCCGTTTCTTGTGCCTGGATAATAGAGACAGGGAAAATTGCATCTTCAATAGCCTCTTTTTTTAACGCTTCATGTTCGCTATATCGTGCAATAAATACATAAATGATCCATCCAATCACCAAGATACTTAAAGCAGCTATCAACTTATATTTTTTAAGTAGTTGAAACACAGGTAGTCTCCTTATTTATTCTTTTTCTGATGACAAATCATCGTATAAACACAATGGGCCAGGCTTATCTGTTTTACGATGATAAAACATCGTATAAATACTTGGGACAAAGAAAAGTGTTGCAAAAGTGGCTAACAGTAATCCTCCAATAACTGCCCTGCCAAGTGGCGCATTAGGTGTGTTACTTACAGACATAGGAACCATGCCGATAATCATGGCAGATGCGGTCATAATAACAGGCCTAATTCTGGCGTGACCTGCTTCTAGTGCTGCTTTTATCGCATCTCCGTGAATGACCATTCTTTCTCGGGCAGCGGATACAACTAGGATTGAATTTGCAGTGGCAGTCCCAATTGACATAATGGCACCTGTTAATGCGGGTACTGACAGGTTTGTTCGGGTTAAGAACAGGAATAATGACGTACCTGCAATCGCACCTAATAAAGCCGTAATAATAATGAAAGGGTCTAGCCAAGACTGGAAGTTGATCACAATTAACAAGTAGACCAGAATAACCGCAGCTAATAGACCAATAATAAGTTCTTTATAGGCCTGTTTCATTGTTTCTGCTTGACCACGTATCTCAATGCTGGCCGATTTAGGTTTGTCACTCAGGCTTTCTTCAATAACATGGTCGACATCTTTTAGTACATCTCCCAGGCTTCGACCTTCTGCGGATACATAGATATCAAACAAAGGCATAATGTCACCATGCGTAATGACGCCAGGTGTACCAACTAAAGAGATGTCTGTTACATTACCTGAAAGTTCAACACGATCAGGTGAAGTATCGTTTTCAGGTTTCGTTACAGGAATGGTCAGTAGATCATTTAAGGTGGTCATTTTATATTGCGGTGTGTACACGTTTAAGCGATATGACAAGCCTGTTTTATGGTTTAACCAATATTGCTGATCGATCTGTTTACTCCCTGCAGTTGCCAGAATCATATTTTCAGCAATATTTTTTTCGGTTAAGTCCATGCCTAGTCCAAATATTCTGTCACCTTTGGCTAACAAAGTTGGGGTGTTCATGGTTTGTTGTATATTGACATCCTTGGTTCCAGGTATTGCATTGATTTTTGCCGCTAATTCTTTGGCATATTCATAGTTTTCTTCCATTTCTAAGCCTTTTATTTGCACGTCAATAGGAGAAGGCGAGCCGAAGTTTAATATTTTTGCCGTTAAATCAGCAGGTTGAAAAGTAAAGATTGTGCCAGGATACTTCTTACTTAATTCTTCCCGTAATATTCTGCGATAATCCCATACAGGTGATTCTTCATTTTTTAATGTCACGGTAATATCACAATCTTGAGAGCCAATGGTTGGTGTTGGGATGAATGCAAGGTTGTGAGGCCCGACAGGTAAGCCACAGTTACTAATGACACCTTCAACACCAGGTAGTAATTTTTTAATATCAAGTGATACTAAAGATGCAATTTTACCTGTCGTGCCAATCCGTGTTCCCAATGGTGCGCGCATGTGCATTTGCAAGGTATCTGATTTAATTTCTGGGAAAAAGTTTCGACCATTAATAAATAATAAAGAACAGGCAAGTAAGGAAATGATAATAAAGCTACATACAAATTTTCCGCGATTATTGATGGTGGCGCTTAGCAGCATTTGATATCGATCCCGAAACTTTTCAAAACCATGTTCGAAATCAGATTGAAAGCGTTTAAAACGGTTGCCAATCATCGAAAATAAACGTTTTAATTTTGAGTGAGTTATGTGGTTTTGTGCAACATTATTGTCATCTTTAGGTTGATGTTCATGCAGCATATATTTTGCCATAGTTGGTACTAAGGTAATGGCGAGCATAAATGATGCCAATACCGCAAATATGATCGCAAAGGCCATAGGTTTAAATAACCAGCCTGAAATTCCACTGATACCAAATAAGGGCAGCCATACTACTGTAATACAAAGTGTGGCAATAAACATTGGGCCAATAATCTGATTAGCTGCATCAATAATGGCTGTAGAAATAGGTTTGTTCATCGCAATGTGTGTATCAATGTTTTCGACCATGACGGTGGCGTTATCAACTAAAATTCCAACGGCTAGTGCCAGGCCACCTAATGTCATCACATTTATTGTTGCACCAATCCAATTTAAACAAATAAGTGAAACAAGAATGGATAGGGGAATGGCAACTGCAATAATAATCGTTGAGCGTAATGATCCGATAAATAACAGAACGACTAATCCAGTTAACAAGGTTGCTAAAATCATTTCTTCAACCACATTCATAATGGAATCTTCAACAAATTTTGAAGCGTCGTTTAAAAGACGAATGTTAATTCCGTCAGGTAACGTTTGATTGAGTTTAGGAATGGCTTTTTTAATGCCATCAACCACATCTAATGTTGATGCCTCACTGCTTTTCATCACTACAATCATAACGGCTTGTTTACCATCAACTAAAACTGAGTTCTGTTGAGGTGCACCACCAAGCGTTGTATCACCAACATCCCTTAGAAAAATAGTGGCATTGCCTTTTTTCTTGATGGGTATATCGTTGAAATTTTCTATCTCTAATGGTGAGGCGTTGTTTTGAACCATCCAATCAATGGTATTAATTTTTTCATCCCCAGCAGGTAAAATCAAATTTTGTTGCTTGAGTGCTTCAAGCACTTCTGAAGCCGTCATATTTTTAGCTAACAGTTTATTTGGATCTAAGGAAACTAATGCTTGTCTATCCGTTCCGCCATAAGGGTGGGGTAAGATTGCGCCATCGATGGTAACGAGTTCAGGTCTGATTTTAGCAATGGCAATGTTATAGAGTTCTGCTGGAGAATATTTTGTAGAAGTGACTTCCAGCATAGCTACTGGAACAGATGAGGCTGAGAGTTTCATAATCATTGGCGGGGATATATCAGGAGGTAAAGCATTTACCACAGTTTGAGATACCGCCACAATTTCAGCCTCGGCGCTTGCTAAATCAACACCATGTTGAAGGTACACTTTGATAATACTACTGCCGTAATAGGAATGACTTTCAATATGCTCGATACCTTCAACCGTAGATGTTAGGGCGCGTTCATAAAAAAAAGTGATTCGCCCTGAGACGTCACTGGGTAATAGACCATCATAAGCCCAAACAATGGCGACTACGGGTGTTTTAATATTGGGGAAAACATCAGTAGGTGTGATAACAATGGCTCTGCCACCAACCAAAATAATCATAATTGCAAGCACCACAAAAGTATAAGGCTTGGTTAAAGCTATTTTTATGAAATTTTTCATGGCTACCTAACCCTATTTAATATTTTTATTTTTAGGTGATGGTTCAATCTGTTGAGTTGGTGTTTTAGAAGTGTTTTTTAATGGCTTAATCGTGTTTTTATGACAAAGTTTATTTTGATTGCCTTGGAGTATATTCTTGAGATAGACCGAAAAGCTCACCACGTTTGTTGGATTTTTTTTCATTCAACTTTCTCTTCATATCTATTTGTATGCTTTTGATTATCCAATAGAAAACCTTGTGATTTCTTGTCCAAAACATTGCAGATTGGTAAGGTTTAACGATTTCATTTTTCAATATAGTATGTTTTTTTAATCTCTAAGGCTTAATCCTTGATTTCAATACCTTGCTGTTTGGTAATGTTTTAGCAAGGTATTGGTTAATCAAAGCAAGCTAATATGGGGTTAAGAGTGGCACGCAATGCTTTTAAACGCATAGAAGAGGGGAATATGAAAAAACTAATCTTTCTATTTATCGTTTTGATTATGTCAAACAGTTATGCTGATACCAATAAAGTTAGAAATTACTATAGTAATGAATATACGCATGATCCAGAAATGCATGATTCATTAACAGAAGAAAATCCAGATCTTGCTGATGATTATAACCCAATGATTGCTCACGTGAGTGCGCGTTATGGTGGTGAAATGATTGAAGTATCAGATGAGCAAATGCTCGTCGGTGTTGCTCAAAGTCAAATATATAGTAATGGCAAGGACATTAGTGTTGTTGTTACCTTTGATGCAAATACAATTAATAACATTAAGAAGGGAATGACCAAAGTCAAAAAAGCTAAGGAAGATGACGATGGCTGGTTTAGTTGGTTCTAGTTTAATCCTGATTTAATTATTCAGCATTAATAACCTTCCGCTTTTGCGCCAGCTCGTCTTGGATCAGCAGCACCAAAAAACAGACTATTATCCATTTCAACTGTTTGTGCTGAACCCATTGCGTCAATAGGTTTAACCGTATGTCCCATTTCTTGTAGTATATGAATGGTATCTTGGCTAAATCCTTGCTCCAATCTAATTTCATCGGGCCATAATTGATTATGCATTCTTGGTATACTAACAGCAGTTTGGATATTCAGGTCGTGATCTATTACATTTAGTATGACCTGAAGCACCGTTGTAATAATTCGACTACCTCCAGGTGAACCAGTCGCTAGAAATGGCTTGTTATCTTTATCTAAAATAATGGTCGGTGTCATTGAACTCAACGGGCGTTTATTCGGTTCAATCGAATTTGCTTTTCCTTGAATTAGCCCATAAGCATTGGGTACGCCCACTTTAGAGGTAAAATCATCCATTTCATTGTTCATTAAAATGCCAGTACCTTCTACAACTTGACCATTACCAAAGGAATAGTTGAGTGTGTAAGTATTTGCGACCATGTTACCTTCATTATCTACAATACTAAAATGGGTTGTTTCTGTACTTTCGTATGCAGGTTCGAGATTGTGTGATATTTGGCTACTGGGTATATGTTTTGTTAACGATATATTTTCCCGTATGTTTTTAGCATAAGGTTTAGAAATGAGTAGGTCAGTTGGATTATCAATAAAGTCAGGATCGCCTAGTTTACTATTACGGTCATAATAGGCTTGGCTCATTGCTTCCGTTAAAATATGAATATATTGGGCATCGTTCAAGCCATAGGTAGAAAGGGGGTAACCTTCTAAAATATTCAGTAGTTCAATTAAGATAACACCACCAGAACTAGGTGGGGGCATAGAATAAATGGTGTAGCCTCTGTAATTTCTGTCTCTTATACACATCTCCGAGCCCACGAGACAGGCAGAAATCTC
>CAJXRW010000013.1 GCA_913060525.1 uncultured Gammaproteobacteria bacterium | reverse complement strand
CTCGGAGATGTGTATAAGAGACAGGTTTATGTGGACTTATACAGTGATATCAATATTCCTAAATATTTAGTCAATTTTTTCAAATTTTTGAACCTAAAGGGTTTCAGAGTGGACATGTTTCATCCTCTAGAGAAATTAACTGATGAATACTTAAGAAATGCCAAAGGAATAATAGTTTGGAACGGCTCTTTGCCAGCCTTTGTCCCGGTTTTATCCCAAGCTAAAAAGTTATCCCAAAAACTCACTTTTGCAGAATGTGGGTTTTTCCCGCAGCATCAGTTTTTTTATCTGGATAAAAAAGGCGTGAATAACCAAAGCCAATTGCAAATAGATGATTTAAGCTGGGTTGGCTCTGAGCAGTTTACGGCACTTGAAATGGTTCGTAATTCGTTTGATTTAGCTGTCGCACCTTATGCCGATTCAGATTATATTTTTGTGCCCTTACAAGTTCCTAATGATACGAATATTCTTAACCACTCTCGTTTTACTTCAGGCATGCAGGCGTTTATTGATTTTATTGAAGATAAATATTCGAGTGAAAAAATTATTTTTAAGGCGCATCCCAAAGACCGGATGAAGTCCTCATATAGCTTAAAACATGGCGTTTTTTCAGAAGATGATAGCCGCAGTTTAATCATGTCATCAAAACTAGTGCATGGCATAAACACCTCTGTTTTGTACGAAGCGGCACTATTAGGCAAGCCAGTGAAAATAGAGGGCGAATGTTTGCTTAAAAAACACCACAATCAAATTAATAAATTGTTAGCTGCAATCTGCTATCGCCAATTTAAGGTTATAGACAAACGTTTTGATGCTGCAAAGTTAAAACAATTTAGTTTTCTAGAGCCAGAATTGCTTGAGCATAAACTAGCGACTCGTGCCAACTTCAAAGCAACAACAGAAAACAATTCGCAAGAGTCGGAGAACCTAGAGTGAAAAATTACCAGCTATTGCGAGATGAGCTGCAATATTGGTTACAAACTGAAAACAGCCAAACACTGTTAGCCAACGTGTGGGAAAAATTTAGCGACAAAAATACTATTGATTGCTTAGAAGTAAATAACGTATTGCCTTACTTGAGCAGTATGGAAGCCGATTTAGCTATGTTGACTTGGTTTGATGCGTTGAGTATTGGCGGCAGTATTTTACTAAAGGTGCCTAATACCGATTATTTTATAGAGTTATGGCAAAAAGCTAGTTGGGATAATAATCAACTGTTAAATGCTGAATCAAATGCACGTATTGCCTTCGCAGGATTATGGGGAGGCCAAGAAAATGCTAACCCTAGAGACGACATTTATCAGCCAAGTTTACAAAATGTGTATAAATCTGGCTACAACGCTGCTCGTTTAACTTTACTGCTAGAGCGGGCAGGTTTTTGTGAGTTGCAAGTTACCAGCGATGGCCCAGTTGTGAACGCAATTGCCAAAAAAACCATGAACCGAGGTGAAAGGCAGATTACCACCCAATATGATCAAATACGTCCCGACCATTTAAATCGTTACGAGTTTGCTTGCCAACAAATTGGGAAACTAACACCGCAAAACAAAATATTGGATTTAGCTTGTGGCATTGGTTATGGCACTTTGTTGTTAGCCAATAAAACCAAAGCACGGCTAACAGGCGTAGACATTGAACAAGCCGCAATAGCTCACGCCAAACAGCATTTTAGCAATGACCATACCCAGTTTATATGTCAAGACGCCAAGTTATTAGAC
Source organism: uncultured Gammaproteobacteria bacterium (assembly GCA_913060525.1). GTDB lineage: Bacteria > Pseudomonadota > Gammaproteobacteria > Francisellales > Francisellaceae > CAJXRW01. The sequence goes on along the minus strand of CAJXRW010000013.1, from coordinate 14,099 downwards.
ATTAGCGCTAATTCGCAAGATGCCGTGGTGTCTTTTGAAACTATAGAGCATGTGAATTTTGATCAGCAACTACTGGAGATATTTTTTAAAGTGTTAAAGCCAGGTGGTCATTTAATTTGCTCTACGCCTAATCAAGACGTGATGCCCTTTGATCCTGATAAATTTGAATACCACTTAAAGCATTATACCAACGACGAATTAACTGATTTGTTACAAAACGCTGGGTTTCAGCAAATACGACTGTATGCTCAACATGATCCTGTAGCAGGAAGTGTAGTAGCCGGAACAGATGGATGTTTTACAATAGCTGTTGCCATCAAATAAAATGTTGTTATTTAGCATAATCATACCAGTTTTTAATCGTGAACAAGCCTTAAGAAGTGCGCTTGAATCTGTGTTATCTCAGACTATGCAAAATTATGAAGTGTTGATTATTGATGATGGTTCGTCTCCGGCAATAGCTGCGAAAATTCAACACCTAGTGGATAGCTTCGAAGACACAAGATTTAAGTTGTTGCGACATAAAATCAATAAAAACGGCGCAGCAGCTAGAAATACGGGTATTCATGCCGCTAGTGGGCAATATATTTGTTTTTTAGATTCAGATGATTATTGGTTACCTAATAAACTTGAGTTGGTATTCAATTGCATAAAAACGAAAATCAGCGACGAGTATTTTTTAATACATCATCAATACCGTAATAGTAACAATGGGATCTTGGCTGAAGCTTTGCCTAAAACGCCTAAAAGCAAAACTCAGTCAGTGGCACATTATTCCTTTGTCATCAACAATGTTGGTGGTATCCAATCTAGTACCATCTGCGTTCCAGTTAAATTAGCTAGACTTTGTTTATTCGATGAAAGGTTTTCAGGTCACCAAGATTGGGATTTTGCATTGCAGGTCGGTGCATTAACCCAAACCTTTGTTTTCATTCCCAAACCCCTAACTATACGAAGTAAAGATTCTGATTATAGTGTGGCTGACAACCTTAGTTGGCGTTACTCTTTATGGTTTTATGCCCAGCGAGCCAGCCACTTTGATAATTATTCTGCCCAGTGTTATTTCCAGCGAGTGGTGTTAAGAAAGGCGGTTTTTTCTTTAGATCTTACAGTTGCTATATCCAACAAGTTACTGCTGAGAGTTTTGCTTACTAAACCATATTCAACCATTAAAATTTTAACAGCATTCATAAAGCTAATATTCCAGCATAAACATAGGGTCCGACAAGTTGAACAGGTTTGTAAAAAGAGAAATGTTAAAAGCATAATGATTTGGGGCGCAAATGAATATGCTACATCTTTGATTTTGAATATTAATAAGAGTCTAAAGGTGATAAAAGTTATAGATTCAAAGGCTATGGATAAGCCTTCAAAGTTTCAGGGTATTGATGTTAGTCCAATTAGGTCCATAAGTAAGAACGAATTAGAAAAGGTTGGTGCGCTAATACTTGCTACAGATAAACATCAAGAGTCAATGAAAAATGAATTATTTAACATTTCGCCTAACTTTTTAGAAAAAATTATTGAGTTTTAAGATGATTTATAGTGAAAATTTACGACGAAAATAAGTTCATCAATTTGATTGCTAGATTATTTTAAATTCGGATCCCATTGATTAATATTGAGGTGTAGATGTCTGTTTTAGTTTCAGTTGTAATACCTGTTTATAATTCGCAGTCTTATATTTCTGATTGTATAAACTCGGTACTTGCTCAAACTTATCCGCATTTTGAAGTCATAGCCATTGATGATGGTTCAACAGACAGTAGCGTAGATATACTTAAATCCTTCCAAAAAAGCCAAAATATTAAGCTTTTACAGATTGAAAACTCGGGGCAATCAGTTGCAAGAAATTTGGGCATTGAACATGCCAAAGGAAAATATTTAATTTTTATTGATAGCGATGATTGTTGGAAAAATAATACTTTAAACGTTGTTGTTTCTTTAGCAGAAAAAAAACAATTAGATATGGTGTTGTTTGATGGTGAGTCTTTTGTTGATGATAAAATTATCGATGAACAAACCACAGAACTCCTGAGCGCATATTTAACCAAAGGTTTTAAACCTGATACTTATGTCAGAAATGCTCCTAAAGAGGTGTTTAATGGAGGGGATTTTTTAGCCCATCAAATGGACAATAATAAATTTATTGCGTCGCCAGTTCTGTATTTATACAAATTAGAAAAATTTAGAAACATTAGGTTTGTGCCCAGTATTATTCATGAAGACAATGCTTTTACTATGGAGTTGTTAGTGAAAAACGGCAAAGTCATGGCTACACCTAATAATTTATATCGTCGACGTATTAGACAAAACTCCATCATGACAAGCCCTAAAACCATGAGAAACGTCAATGGGCATCTTGCTGTGCTAAAGCGGATGGCTGAGGTTTTTTGTGAGACCGAGGATGCAGATATAAAAAGTACTATCAACCGTGTAATGCGCATGACGTTGGCAAATTGTGCTAGATGTTTAAAACAAATTGATGGTGACCTAAGTTGAATGACATGTGGTTAATATTCCAAAATATACCCCGTTGGTATCAGGTAGGAAGCAAATGAACAACCCATTTATAACGATTGTTTTACCTACTCGTGACAGATCTGATTTTGTGCCAATAGTGTTGAAGTTTTTGCAAAATCAAACCTTTGTAGATTTTGAAGTGATTGTATCTGATAACGGTGTAACGGATCTTTGCTTAGAAAAAATCAAACCCTTCTTAACAGATACAAGATTCAAATATAAACGCCCGCCTAATCCAATGAATATGACCGACCATTGGAATTTTGCAATCGAGGGCGCCCTTGGTGAATACATTTCTATATTTAATGAGAAGTTTTTTCTGAGAAAAGACGCATTGCAAACCATTTATGATGCTTTTATAGAATACACGCCTGATTTAATATCATGGAATTATGAATGGTTAGGTGAGCCAACGTTTTCAAATGGGATTATAACTGGCGATTATCATCCTACCAATGCACCAGTCGAGACTAAAACCTTTATACCAAGTGAATATTTGACTAGTCACTTTGATATTAAATATCCACTGTCTGGTAACAACGTCCGAGACTTTTTGGAAAGTCGTTATGGTAGAATTTACGGTGGTTGTGTTAGAAGAAATGTCATAGCAACAGTTATTCGCAAATATAAAAAAGTCTTTCACCCATTGTCTCCTGATTATACCTCCCAATTTCTATTTCTAAATGAGACGAAATTTGGCGTACATATAGGTCAGTCACTAATGCTACATGTAGTGTTTGCGGCCATTTCTAATGGGATGAATACCACAAATAATTTCGATAAGGTTAAGAGCTTTGTCAGCGATTCAGGGCTGGATATTGAGGATTATAAAAATAGCGACCCCCTGCCAGGGTTTTGTATTGGCTCAACCTATTCCATTGCCAGAGACTTATATTTATTAAAAAGCATTGTTTTTGAAGGTGTCATTAAAGAGCAACAAATTAACATACTAGCTCTTTGTTTTTACGCCAACAAAGAGCTGGCTGAGATGACCGAGTTAGGCATAAGTGAGCGTGCTCAGCAACAGGCGATATTAGATCGCACCATTGCTAATTTTTCTAAGGAGCAACATCAGTACTTTCTAAAAATACCCCAAATTGCTCAAGAAAAGAAACAGAACCGGTGGCCAGAGTATCTGTATGCCTCTAATTTTAAACACTTAGGTGTGCGAAAAAGTCATCAAGTTTTATTGGATTTGTCCGCTAAGGAGTTAGCGGCAATGCATTGGTGTGAAAAAGTCATGCCACCTAAACATAAATCAATTTTTTCTGAACGCGCTACCCTAGAGCAAGCTGTAGATTATCTATATGATTATAATAAGTATTCTTGTAAATTTTTAGGAATAAAATGAAAGCGGTTATTCTAGCAGGCGGGTTAGGCACTCGAATAAGTGAAGAGTCACATTTAAAACCCAAACCTATGATTGAAATAGGTGGCATGCCGATCCTTTGGCATATAATGAAAATATATTCATTTCATGGCATCAACGATTTTGTTATCTGCCTTGGGTACAAGGGATACATTATAAAAGAGTATTTCGCCAACTACTTTTTACATATGGCTGATGTCACCTTCGATATGCGCACGAATGAGATGCAGGTTCACCAAGAACATTCAGAGCCATGGCGAGTCACTTTGGTTAATACCGGTGAGTTTAGTATGACGGGGGGAAGGTTGAAAAGAATCCAAGATTACATTGGTGATGAAACATTTTGTTTTACTTATGGAGATGGTGTGGCAGATATTAATATCAAAGCTCTGTTAGCACACCATAAAAGCCAAGCTAAAATTGCGACAGTTACTGCAATCACACCTCCTGGTCGTTACGGCGCATTAAATATTCAACAAAATATTGTTAAAAACTTTCAAGAGAAACCGGCAGGTGATGGTTCGTCCATTAACGGGGGGTTTTTTGTGCTTGAACCTAAAATATTTGACTATTTAGAAGATGACAAAACCAGCTTTGAAGGCAAGCCACTAATTAGTTTGGCTGAGCAAGGGCAATTAACGGCTTATCAACATCATGGCTTTTGGCAAGCAATGGATACGTTGCGCGATAAAAATCAACTTGAAGCACTATGGCAGTCTAAAGCTGCGCCTTGGAAAGTATGGTGATGCCGTTATTTGACGGTTTTTTTCAAGGACGGCGAGTTTTAATAACGGGACACACTGGCTTCAAAGGTAGTTGGCTAACTTTATGGCTAAATCGTTTAGGTGCTCAGATTACTGGTATCAGCTTGCCGCCAACTACTACGCCCAGTCTTGCTTCGTTGCTGGCTATTGATACTTTATGTGAACATCATATTTGTGATATTCGTGATCCTAGAGCACTCACATCATTAGTGCAGAAGGCAAAACCTGAAATAGTTTTTCATCTCGCCGCTCAACCACTGGTTCGTGCTAGTTATCGTCACCCGCTAGACACCTTTTCGACCAATATAATGGGTACTGCGCACTTACTGGAGGCATTACGGCAAGTCGATTCAGTCAAATCTGTGGTGATGGTTACTACAGATAAGGTCTATCAGAATAAGGAATGGTTATACCCTTATCGTGAAAATGATCGCCTTGGAGGGCATGATCCCTACAGCGCGAGTAAAGCAGCAAGTGAATTGGTTGTAGCAAGTTACAGAGATGCATTTCTAGCAGACCAAGGCGTCGCTATCGCAACGGCAAGAGCGGGAAATGTGATTGGGGGAGGGGATTGGTCAGAAGAACGCCTAATTCCCGATGCCGTGCGCGCTTGGCAAAATAAACGACCCATAGAAGTCCGCAGTCCCGAAGCTATACGCCCATGGCAGCATGTATTGGAGCCACTTTTTAGCTATATGCAACTAGCGAAAACCTTATATGCACAAGCAGACTTAGCCGGAGCCTATAATTTTGGTCCTAATGCCAACGAAGCTGCGACTGTGCGTGAAGTCATTGACATTGCTCGTCAAGTTTATGGTGCTGGTGAGGTTAATTACCATCAGACCGAAGGTGTCTTACATGAAGCGGCTTTACTGATGTTAGATACCAGCAAAAGTATTAAGGTGTTGAAAAACCTGCCTGTTTGGTCGTTAAATCAAACCATACAAAAAACCTTTGATTGGTATCGAGCGGCAAATCAAGGAACCACCGCCTTAGATTTATGTTCTGACGATATTGAAGCTTACGAGGAATTGTTGTGAGTCGCTTTAGTATTACCAATTTACCGTTAGCTGGGTTAAAGAAAGTAGAACGGCAGCAGGTTGGTGATGAACGTGGCTTTTTATCGAGGGTATTTTGCGCCGCTGAATTAGCAAAATGCGGGTGGCATGGACCCATTGCACAAATTAATCATACCTATACGGCTAAAAAAGGCTCAGTGCGAGGCTTACATTTTCAGCATCCGCCCTTTAGCGAAATTAAATTGGTGAGTTGTTTAAAAGGTCAGATATGGGATGTAGTAGTGGATCTTAGAGCGGATTCGCCTACCTTTTTACATTGGCATGGGGAAAATTTAAGCAATGAAAATGGTAGCGCACTACTAATCCCTGAAGGTTTTGCCCATGGTTTCCAAGCTTTAACTGATGACGTTGAATTACTTTATTGCCATTCGGCTGCTTATGATGCAAAAGCTGAAGCAGGAATAAACGTGCTAGAGCCCCGGTTAGCCATCAATTGGCCATTGCCCATTAGTGAGTGTTCGGCACGGGACCAAGCGTTTCCCTTTTTGGGGGGTGAATATTCGGGAGTGGTGCTAAAATGAAATGTAGGCACTGCCAAACAGAGCTAATTCACACCTTTATTGATTTGGGTTATGCTCCTCCATCGAACGCTTATTTAACTGTGGAACAACTTAAACAACCCGAAGTGTATTTCCCGCTCAAAGTAAAAGTATGCGAGCAATGTTGGTTGGTACAAACTGAAGACTATGCGCAGGCGGATGATCTATTTAACGCCGATTACGCTTATTTTTCGAGTACTTCGAGTAGTTGGTTAACTCATGCCAAGTGTTATTCAGAATCTATCATTGAGCGCCTTGAGTTAGGTTCAAAGAGTTATGTAATTGAAGTTGCTTCAAATGACGGGTATTTACTGAAAAACTTTGTTGCTGCCGGTATTCCTTGTCTGGGAATTGAACCCACAACAGGCACAGCTGCTGCAGCTGAGCAATTAGGCATTCCTGTTCTAAGAGAGTTTTTTGGCGAAACCTTAGCTAAGCAAATTGCTGAAACAAAACAGCAAGCGGACTTAATTATTGGTAACAACGTGTTTGCCCACGTGCCGGATATCAATGATTTTACTCTTGGATTAAGAGCGGCGTTAAAACCTGAGGGGACTGTTACATTAGAATTTCCTCATCTAATGCAGTTAATCCAACAAGTGCAATTTGACACTATTTATCACGAACATTTTTCTTATTTATCTTTATTTACAGTGAACAAGATATTTGCAGCTGCAGGGTTGCGCATCTGGGATGTTGAAACTTTGCCAACTCATGGGGGCAGTTTACGAATTTACGGTTGTCATGCCCAGGATAGTCGCAAAAACTCTGAATCAGTTAACAATATGTTATCGCTAGAACTTCAAAATGAATTGCAAACTTTAGTGACTTATCAACAATTTCAGCAACGCGCAGATAAAGCCAAGAATGATTTATTGGCCTTCTTATTGGAACAAAAGCATTTAGGAAAAATCGTTGTAGCTTATGGTGCTGCAGCCAAGGGAAACACATTGCTCAATTATGCTGGGGTAAAGCCAGATCTTCTGCCTGTGATATGTGACGCAGCACTTTCTAAACAGGGAAAATTTATGCCAGGCAGTCATATCCCCATTCTAGCACCAGAGATTTTACACCAGCGTTCTCCTGATTACGTGTTGATCCTGCCATGGAATATAAAAACCGAAGTGAAAAACCAATTGGCATGGTTAACACAAACGACCTTTGTCACAGCCATTCCGAATTTGGAAATACTGACGTGAGGAAAGTGCTAGCTGCTAAACCATCGATTACTGATCGCGAAATAGAATACGTTAATGATGCTATTCGCCATGGTTGGGGCGAACATTGTTATGATTATTTAAATAGATTCGAAACTGAATTTATAGCTTATCAAAACTCGCCGTATGGACTTGCGACTTCAAGTTGTACGGGCGCGTTACATATAGCTCTGGCAAGCATTGGATTAAAAGCACTAGATGAAGTTATCGTGCCAGATATCACCTGGATTGCTTCAATTTCTCCCATAGTGCAATTAGGCGCTACCCCTGTTTTTGTGGATGTTGAAAGAACGTCTTGGTGTATTGATCCTAAAAGCGTGGAGGCGGCCATTACCCCCCTTACTAAAGCGATTATTGTGGTGCATGTGTACGGTAACTTAGTCGATATGGCAGAAATTATGCGTATTGCTAAAAAGCATAATTTGCCGGTAATAGAAGATGCAGCTGAAGCTTTAGGTTCGGAATATAACGGCAAGAAGGCCGGTTCTATTGGTGATTTTGGAGTGTTTTCGTTTCATGGAACTAAAACCATGACGACAGGCGAGGGTGGGATGCTGGTATCTAATAATAAAGCCCTATTTGATCAGGCAAGTATTATCGCTAATCATGGTCGAGATCCTGCAGTACCCAAACTTTTTTGGTGTGAGCAAGTGGGTCTTAAATATAAGATGTCTAACCTACAGGCTGCAATTGGCGTGGCGCAACTGGAAAGGATAGACGAACTTGTTGATAACAAGCGCTGGATATTTGAACATTATAAAGAATATCTTAGGCATGCCGATATCAGAATGAACCCCGAGAGGGAAGGTTGCAAAAACAGCTATTGGATGCCGACGATCATCCTGCCAGCATCTTTTACTCTAGAAAAACGAGATGCTTTTATCCAGGCCATGCTTAGTAAAAATATCCAAGTAAGACCGTTTTTTTATCCCGTATCGAGTTTTCCTATGTTTAGCCCAGTACTGGACAATAAAGTAAGTTTATCCCTGTATCAACGGGGCATCAATTTGCCAAGTTATTTTGATATGGATGAGCTAGATATAGAATATGTGGTAAGTCACCTTAAAGAGCAGATCTCAGTATTCAGGTAAATATGTTATTGCTGAATTAACTGAATATGGAAATGTTAGTAACCTATAAGATAAGTTCGGGCACAAGATTAGGTTGGTGACATCATATTATTGTCAATCGCTGAGCTTTATAAAAGTGTGATCAACTAAAGTTTATAGCACTATCCGTTTTTCTTTTTGTCAATCACAGTAGAGTTAGATACAGCATATGAATGAAGTGACCAGACGTTTTAAAAATCACTATGAGCATTGTTTTGATAAATACGGAGCAACGGCAAAAGGGGTAGATTGGCGAGACACTGAAACCGCCAATATGCGTTACCAAAAAATGCTCAACGTCCTTGTAGACTCACCAGCCAAGGCTAGCATGTTAGATGTGGGTTGCGGTTTTGCTGGGCTGTTAAGTTATCTTAATGAGCAAAATCTAAGCATCGATTATACCGGCATAGATGTAGCACAGAATATGCTGAGCCATTCGAGAAAAGCGTTTCCGCATAACCAGTTTATAGAAGCCGATATCCTGTCGCACCAGTTTGATTGTAAATATGATTACGTAGTATGTAATGGAATTCTCACGCAAAAATTAGCCGCAAGTCAATCGTCGATGACGGAATATATGGAGAAGTTGATCACCACAATGTTTGAGCTTTGTAATCTTGGTATTGCATTTAATCTCATGTCGGATAGGGTCAACTTTAAAGTTGATAACCTCTTTTATAAAAGCCCAGAAGAGCTACTTACATTTTGCTTAGATAACCTATCTCGACATATAAAAATTGATCATGCCTATCCAATGTATGAATACACTGTTTATCTCTACAAGGAAGGTGTTTAAATATGCGGTTCGGGCTCATTGCATCCAGTGGTGGCGCTGTTTTTAAAGCAGTCAAACAGATTTTGGATGAATGTTCATTTCAGCAACATCAATTTTACGTGATTGTTGATCGTCAATGTCCAATCTATGACTATTGCATATCAAACGATATTGAAGCTGAGTTAATTATTGAGCCTGATAATGCCCGTTTTTCGCAGCGCGCATTTGAATTATTTAGTCATCAAGGGGATGTAGCAGTAGTTTGCTTATTTTTTAGTAGGCTGGTAACTGAGTCGCTGTTTTCGAATATTCTCACTGTCAATTTTCATCCGTCTTTATTACCGCACTACAAAGGCTTTAGAGCTATTGAACAGGCTATAAGTGATGATTATCCGCAACTAGGCGTAACACTTCATGTGGTGGATGAATCTATTGATGGCGGGCAAATACTCGCGCAACTGGCAACCGCTATTACTGCTCAGATGAAAGAACATCCAGCTAAAGCTCATACCGCATCCTACGTTCAAAAAGTTTACTTGATGCTTGTATTAATAGATAAATTAGAAGGTTTAGAAATAAGCGTAGGTAAGGAGAAACTGGCTCAATTACTGCTCTTAAAATTTAATCAGCCACAGGTTATTCCGCCCTATCGATTGAGACAAGCCTATTACGAACAAGTATTACGCATTCAAAGTGTTGAAAATTTGGAGATCATTTAATTGAAGGTAGTCGTCTCTCAGCCCATGTATTTCCCTTGGATTGGTATATTCGAGCAAATGTTACTAGCAGACGTTTTCGTTCATTATGACGATGTTCAATATCCACAGGGTAGAAGTTTTATTAGTAGGGTAAAAATCGCTAAATCACCGGATACCATGTGGCTAACCGTACCTATAAAAAAACAAGATAAGGTCAATATCAGTCAAACAACAATTGATTATTCGCAATCTTGGCAGGCCAAACATTTGAAGTCCTTCGCTCATTTTTACGCTAAAGCGCCTTTTCGAGAGGATGCTTTGCAGTTAGTTGAAGATGTATTTCGATTTAAGGATGCTGATTTAGCAAGTTTGAATATACGAGCGGTAGAAGCGGTAGCTAAATATTTTTCAATAAAGACCAAAACCTTACGTTCATCTTCTTTAGCTGCATTAGGCGCAAGTTCAGATAGACTGATTAATATAGTCAAAGCGACTGGTGGTAGTCAGTACGTCACAGGACACGGTGCGAAAAAATATTTGCAACATGAACAGCTTGAAGAAAATGGAATTTCCGTTGAATACATGAATTACGAAAATAAAGCTTACCCACAGTGGGACAACACATTTATAAGCCATATGTCGATATTGGATCTAATTGCATACAAAGGACACAGCGGAATTGAATGTATAGTTTCCAAAACCATTCATTGGCGAGAATTTATTAATGGATAAACATCAACAGTTTAAGCAAGAAGTCGCACAGAATATTCGTTCTTTGGGTGAAAAACCGTCGCTAAAAAATCAGTCATATAAGTGGATAGAAGATACTGCTGCTGACAATTATACCTATAATTTTTGTTGGCTTGGGCGACCCATCATTCAGGTGCCTCAAGATATCGTTGCCATGCAAGAGCTGATTTGGGAAATAAAACCTGACTTAATCATTGAAACAGGCATAGCCCATGGAGGTTCAATAATATTCAGTGCCTCAATGTTAGCCCAACTCGATATGTGCGAAGCCATTGAGTCTGGCGAAGTAATTGACCCCAAAAAATCCAAACGCAAGGTGTTGGCTGTTGATATAGATATACGTGAACATAATCGTGAAGCAATTGAGAGCCATCCTATGGCTTCACGAATTGAAATGATTCAAGGCTCAAGTATTGATCCCGATATTGTTAATAAGGTGAAAGCTTTCGCCAAGCAATATTCACGAATAATGGTTTGTTTAGACTCAAATCATACGCATGAACATGTGCTCGCTGAGTTAGAAGCCTATGCAAATCTAACCAGTGTGGGCAGTTATTGTGTTGTTTTTGATACCGTTATTGAAGATATGCCTGATACTTTGTTTCCAAACCGCCCTTGGGGACCTGGAGACAATCCTAAAACAGCTGTATGGGAATATATTAAATCACATCCTGAATTTGAGATTAATAAGAGTATTCACGATAAGCTGCTGATTACCGTAGCCCCGGATGGTTTTTTAAAACGTTTAAAATGAAGCGCCTCTCAAATATAAAAAATGGGGAAAATTTATTTTTTACCCCATCTTAATTTAAATGAATTAATTTCGTTTTGACTATAAATAGATTCAATTAAACTATTTTGGTAAACCCTATCTAAATCTTCCTTAGATAATCTAAATTTAGCGACAATTTCTGAATATAAATCGCTGAATTTGGATTTTGTCGCATCATTTGAAATGATGTTTTCATATTGGTAGCCAGCGTCTTTGATAATGGCTGGCCAATTCTTTACATCTTCTAGTTTAAGAAATAGTAGCTTTACGTTCTCTAGTTCTTTGTAAAAATAATGTGCGCTTTTATTAAACTTGGCGATTAAATCGACAGAAAAATATGCTTTCCATTTTAAGCTGTATGGTTCACTGGTAGATGTGATGAAATCAACTGTTATCCTAGTTTTAAATTCTTCATAGTCTGTTGTCGATATTTCTGAAATACGGTTTCTGTGTGCTAGTCCAGAAATTGATCTAGCTACTGGCTCTCTATAAGCTTCAATTATTAAAGGTTTAAACTGATATTTTTTACCAATATATAAGATTAAGTCGTACAAACAAATGCTATTTTTTGTCAGTAAATCAGTTTGATAAATATCTTCAAAATAGGTTTCATCATGCCAATGAGCCACCGTTTCATTTATATGTTTTTTTATCGAACTTGAACCTGTTTTTCCGATGCCAATATAAAACACTTTTGGTAATAGATTGTTGTTTTTAACGCTCACTTCAATAGAGCGGTTAACTACCATTGCAGTTAGTTCTTCTAAAACTTTATCGGTTGTGGGTTCGTTACTAACATTTTTTAAGTTCATGATGTGTCTTTTTATGCTCATTGGTGAGTGGTTGCTAACTTAATGTCTTGAAGCGATTCAATATTAATAAACTTCATCTCAAAGTTTTACCTGAGCGTCTGGGCTTGATTGAATCTTAGAGTACATCAAATTAAGAATGTTCTGTTTATGCTCGAGATACTCATCCATAGGCATTAATTTGTAGACTAACTCTCTAGTTGTAAGGGGGGGAAAAATTCTCTTCATTCTACTGCCATTATTAGAGACTCTGGTTGTTTGGTGGGTATTATTTTTTGAAAATAAACTGATATAAAAAAGATTGTTGAAGAATATATAGTCCTCTGAATATATTAGTATGGGGCCATCTAAGTCTGCTTTATTTGCTGCAATATATTTGGGAGTGATTACGTCACATTTTTGGTTGCTAAAACAGGCGACAAGTGCAACTCTGCAATAAAATATTGGATTATTAAATATTAATTCGTTTTCGGAGGCTTGGAGTTTCATATAGGTGACCCCCGCATACTCAGTCGGGAAGCTGTCGTCTCCGCAAAGACTGATAAGAGTGTTTTTGCTTCCTAACAAAGGTACGGTTAATTGGTTATCAAGATGGTAGATAATATAGTCTGGCACACCTGAATATGTCTCTAGTTGTTTCGGATTTATAATTTTTATTTTTTTTATCCACGAGAATTCTGTTGTTAACAGCAGCTTTAATGATTCTTTAAAATCGATTGAATCCGTTACTACTAATAAAATACTTTCAGAACATGAATGTTGTAAATTTTTCAATTCTCGTTTGTTTGAATTGAAGGCCGAAATATCAAAATCATTAGGTTCATTTACAACAATTAAATTTTTAATAACTTTTAAAGTGGTTAACCATTTTTCAGATGTCGTATTAAAGGTACTTAGACAAGATAGTTCGCTCGATGATGTTGAAGCTTTTAACTTGGTCATAACCGCATTCACATAATTCACAGTCCCATACATGTAATAAAACAGCAGAGAGCGACCCGACTGATAAGAGTCAAAAAGCAATTCTTTTTGAGCATTTATTAGTTTATTTATATCGTCAGGTGTTGTCGAATATTCCTCAACCAAGTTCTGTAACTGCTGCATTTCTTCAAGCAGTAAATCATGTGAAAACTGCTTTTCGTATTTTTCAATAAAGTGAGTACTGTGTTTGTTTGAAAACGCCTTGTTTTTTAAACTCGCTAACGCTTGGTCGCGCTCACCATTGCTCGCCATGATGAGTAGATTATCGATCTCAAGTGGGGTTGTTCCTTTGATTCTCGCCCCGTCGCTACAATTGTAGAACGTTTGTTCCTTCGGCTTTCGGTGGGTGACTTGCTCAATGATCTGCCGTGATACTTTAAACTCATGTTTAGTATTTACCCTAGGCCTAAAGTTACCAGGAACAACGAGAGAGGTGATATTAGCGGTCGAGTAGTCGTAGGTTTCTTTGCCATCTTCTTGGTAATAGCCAGAAGACTTCGAGTGATGATGGTTTACATCAACAAAGCCTAAATCAACTCCCATCAGGTAAATATGGTTAAAGCCCAGAACGCTAATAATATTGGTAACGAAATTACTAACAGTGGGGAAGGATTGCTGAAGCACTTCAAAGTGTTGTTTACCTAATACGCTAAGGGCTGAAACTGTTGATGACTGTCTCTTATACACATCTCCGAGCCCACGAGACAGGCAGAA
>CAJXRW010000012.1 GCA_913060525.1 uncultured Gammaproteobacteria bacterium | reverse complement strand
ATCTACACAGAGTAGATCGTCGGCAGCGTCAGATGTGTATAAGAGACAGTTATAGTCCCGATGACATGCTAGTATTGCAGAGTATTTTAGATATGCGTAAGAGGGCATATCAAGGTTTGGACGTGGCGAATAATACGGGTCAGAAAGATTCTGGCGTTGAAATGGCTATTATATTGCTTGAGAGCCAGGCAGATGTTATGGCAACTTCGGCAGCACTTCTCTATTGTCTGTACATAAATAATCTGTTAACAGGTGCGTTTCTCGATGATATAGATCCTACAATAGTTTTAGTAATGAATGGCGCAAAACAAATGTCTATAATTCGCACCTTTCAAAATTCTAGGGCTGGTAGTGAGCAGATTGAAAGTTATAGAAAGATGTTGCTTTCTATTATTAGAGATGTACGTATTGTCTTAGTTAAGCTTTCTGAACAGATATGTTTGATTCGTCTATGCACGGTAAAAAATTTACATAATGATTCCTCAAAAAAGATAGCCAATGAAATAATTGATATCTATGCACCTTTAGCTAACCGTTTAGGCTTGTATAGAATAAAAAGGGAGTTGGAAGACAGGTCGTTATATATCCTTGAACCGTATCAGTACAACTGTATTCAAGAAAAATTAAATTTTCAAGGTAAGAACAGAAATATTGAGCTTGAGCGATTTATAAAAAAAATCAAAGTTGAATTAATTAATAATGAAGTAGCTGCCACGGTATCAGGTAGAGTTAAAAATATTTACAGTATTTGGAAAAAGATGCATAAAAAAAGCTATGGACTGCATCAACTGTTTGATATTAGTGCTGTTAGAATCTTGGTTGAAACTGTAACTCAGTGCTATAAGGTGTTAAGTATAATTCATGAAAATTGGAAATCGATATCTTCGGAGTATTCTGATTATATTGCTAATCCTAAGCTGAATGGCTATCAATCAATACATACAGTGGTTTTTGGTGTGCATCAAACTGCAATTGAGGTTCAAATTAGAACGTTTGCTATGCATGAACGTTCTGAGCATGGGGTTGCTGCGCATTGGCGTTATAAGGAAGGTGTTAAGCAAGATAAAAGTTATGAGTCAAAAATTATATGGCTTAAGGCGCTATTAGAATGGCAAAAAAATGTTGGAGATGTGGGTAATCAACCCTCTGATGTAAATGAAAAAATATTGGATGGACGTATATACGCTTTTACACCAAATGGTGATGTTATAGACATGCCTTCAGGTTCAACTGTATTGGATTTTGCTTATAATATTCATACGATGGTTGGGCATAGATGTAAAGGAGCTAAAGTTAATGGGGATATCGTTACTTTAAAACAAAAGGTTTTTACAGGGGATAAGGTTCAGATTATAACTGGTAATGAGCCCTCACCAAGCAGAGATTGGATGAATTTAGGCTCTGGGTATATTTTATCATCTAAAATACGTGCTAGGATTGCAAGGTGGTTTAAATCCCAATATAAAGAAGAAAATGCAAAGTTGGGAAAAGAAAAGTTATTATTGCAGTGCTCAGATTTAAATTTTAAAAGCATTAATTTTTCAGATGTAGCTAAACATTTTAATTTTCAAGATCAGGAATCATTATTTTCAGCTGTTTATTTAGGTGATATTAAGTTGAACCAAGTTGTTAATTATTTGAAGCAATCTGGTGAAAATAGTGAAAAATCGGAGTTTTTGAATAAGACTTTAGTGTTAAATGAAGATAAGTTTAAAAAGAATTCTGTTGTTATTGTTCATGGAGTTGATGGTCTTCTTTCTAGTATTGCAAGATGCTGTAAACCAGTTCTTGGTGATGATATATCTGGGTATGTGACTAAAGATAAAGGTGTTTCTATTCATAGAAGTTCTTGTAGAAATTTTTTACGCATGAAGGCAGGGATTCCTGAGAGAGTTATTGAGGTGCAGTGGGGTAAGGAAAATACGACTAAATTTCTGGTGGATATAATTGTAGAGTATTATTCTGGTGTAGGTGCCTTGAAGAGTATTTATAATTTACTTTCATCTCAAAATATAACGTTGGTTTCACTGAAGAAAGTTTCAGAAGGTGGTTCTACCATGGCTTCCATTCGGATTGCTGTGATCGATTTAGATAATATTGTAATGTTGTTATCTAAAATTAAAAACATTAAGAGTGTTGAAGCGGTCTATAGGGTTTGAAATTAATTTCCATTACCTGTTGTTTGTTGTATATAAGCTTTGGCTGTTGGTTGGAATCCATTGTTGTATGAGTTTGGGTTAACTAGTTGTTTTTGGTTTCGCTCTTGAAAGTTATCATAATTAACTGGGGTGGCTTGATCCTGATAAATATTATTGTTTATTATGGTGGAGCCAGCCGTATTTCTGGCAGTTTGGTTTTGAATGTAAAAAGTGATTTGTTGAGATTCGGTCATTTTTTCTCCGTTTTGGGAGTAGGCGATTGCTTGAAGAATATGTTTTCCTCGGTCTGGTGAAAGTATGTAAAAATTACTGCCTGATGTGAAAGTTCGGTTTATTTTGTTATCAACGTTTAGTTCTATATGACCAGAATTATTGAAAACTTTTTGAAAGCCAGTTAGTGTTACGTTTATTGGTTGCGCTCGTGCATTTTGGAATGTTTCATTACTGACTGGTTTTGTTATGGAGATTTGAATATCAGCGGGGTCGGTTGTAACTGTATTCCCTGTATCTATTATGTTTTGAGTTTGATTTTCGGGTTGAGTTGGATTTGACTTGATAATACTTTGTGGTGAATCAGAAATGGCTTTGGCGTCGCGATTGCTATTATCGGTATCACTAAAATGTGTTACACCTTCTTGATCAATCCAGGTGTATATTTTACTGCTATAAGAATGAATATTGATTAGCAATATGAGTGCTAATATGGGTAATGTTTTTTCCATTATATTTTCTGGTATATAATCATTAATATAATTATATAAAAAAAAATGGAAAATTGTTGACCTTACAAAATGATTTGCCTATGATTGTTGCCAGTTGTGCTCGGAGGGGTTCCCGAGTGGCCAAAGGGATCAGACTGTAAATCTGACGGCTCCGCCTTCGCAGGTTCGAATCCTGCCCCCTCCACCATAAATTACAAGCGGGTGTAGTTCAATGGTAGAACTTCGGCCTTCCAAGCCGATAGTGTGGGTTCGATCCCCATCACCCGCTCCATGCGGATTTTTGATGCTTGCATAGCTCAGTTGGTAGAGCACTTCCTTGGTAAGGAAGAGGTCACCAGTTCGAATCTGGTTGTGAGCACCATGGTTGAAGATTTGTTAAATGATGTTTGGAGAATAAGAATGGCTAAAGAAAAATTTGAACGTAAAAAGCCGCACGTAAATGTTGGTACTATTGGTCACGTTGATCATGGTAAAACAACTTTAACAGCTGCTATTACTAAAGTTATGGCTGAGACCTATGGCGGTGCTGGTAAGAACTTTGATGAAATCGATAATGCGCCTGAAGAGAAAGCGCGTGGCATAACCATTGCAACCTCGCATGTAGAATATGAGTCTGCGAAGCGTCATTATGCTCATGTTGATTGCCCTGGCCATGCTGACTATGTGAAAAACATGATTACTGGTGCTGCACAAATGGATGGCGCTATACTTGTGGTTTCTGCTGCTGATGGCCCTATGCCTCAGACTCGTGAGCATATCCTTTTGTCGCGTCAAGTTGGTGTTCCTTATATTGTTGTATTTTTAAATAAATGTGATATGGTTGACGATGAGGAGCTTTTAGAGCTAGTAGAGATGGAGGTTCGTGAATTATTGGATCAGTATGAGTTTCCTGGTGATGATACTCCTATCGTTATGGGTTCTGCGTTGAAAGCGATTGAGGGTGAAGAAAAATACGTTAATGCTATTAAAGAGCTAGTTTCTGCTATGGATGATTATTTTCCTGAGCCAGAGCGTGATACAGATAAGCCTTTTGCTCTGCCAATTGAGGATGTGTTTTCAATATCTGGTCGCGGAACAGTTGTGACTGGTCGTATTGAGCGCGGTATTGTTAAAGTTGGTGAAGAGGTTGAAATAGTTGGTATTAAAACAACACAAAAGACAACAGTGACTGGTGTTGAGATGTTTAGAAAACTTCTTGATGAAGGTCGCGCTGGGGACAATGTTGGTGTTCTTATTCGTGGGATTAAACGTGAAGACGTTGAGCGCGGACAGGTTTTATGTAAACCAGGTTCTATTACACCTCATACTGAGTTTGAAGCAGAAGTATATATCCTGTCTAAGGAAGAAGGTGGCAGGCATACCCCATTTTTCAAAGGTTACCGTCCCCAGTTTTATTTCCGTACTACGGATGTGACTGGGTCTGTGGAGTTGCCTGAAGGTGTTGAAATGGTAATGCCTGGCGATAACATTAAAGTTGATGTTACTTTGATTAATTCGATTGCCATGGAAGAAGGTCTGCGTTTTGCAATCCGTGAAGGTGGTAGAACTGTTGGTGCTGGTGTGGTATCGAAAATTAAGAAATAAAGCTTTTAATAGAAATGTAGGCCAGTGGCTCAACTGGCAGAGCAGCGGTCTCCAAAACCGCAGGTTGGGGGTTCGAGTCCCTCCTGGCCTGCCATTTTAAAAAGCTTGAACGGCGCGCTTCTTTATGTTAAGATGCAGCGCCGTTTTAGTATTTATGGTATGGGTGTATAAGGATATATGGTTTGTCTACTAAACAATTAGCTAAGAATAAAACAGACGCTAAACAGCCTGGGAGTCTCTTTGATAAGACAAAATGGGTGTTTATCTTTTTTGTGGTTATTGGTGCGGTTGTTGCCAATGTTTATTATGCACAGCAATTTCCATTGCCTGTTCGAGCTAGCATGTTTATTGTTTTAATCGTATTCACGATGCTTTTGGCTGTAACAACCAGGTCTGGTAGGAATGCGTGGATTTTTATTAAAGAAGCCAGGCAGGAGATGCGCAAAGTTGCTTGGCCAACCCGTCAAGAAACTTTTCAGACAACATTGCTGATTATTGTAGTTGTTTTGCTTGCGGCATTGTTTCTTTGGGTTTTTGATAGCTTATTTGTTTATTTAATTCGTTCTATATTGTCAATTTAAGGATTCTATTATGGCATTTCGTTGGTATGTGGTTCAGGCATATTCAGGCTATGAGAAGAGGGTTAAGTCCCAAATAGAAGAAAAAATTGAGCTTGAAGGTTTGTCAGAATACTTTGGAGACATACTTGTTCCGACTGAAGAAGTGGTTGAAATGAAGGCTGGGCAGAAACGTAAAAGTGAGCGTAAATTTTTTCCAGGCTATGTTCTGATTAATATGGACATGAACGAAGATACGTGGCAATTAATTCGAAGAGTTCCTAGGGTTACAGGCTTTATTGGTGGTACAAGTGAAAAGCCCCTGCCAATTACTGATGCTGAGGCCTCTAGAATATTAGGAGCATTAAGAACTAATGAGGATAAACCAAAGCCAAGGACAACATTTAATGTTGGACAAGTTGTAAGGGTTTTGGATGGACCGTTTGCCGATTTTACTGGTGTAGTTGAGGATATTAACTACCCTAAAAGTAGATTGCAAGTAGCTGTGTCTATATTTGGCCGATCGACACCTGTGGAGCTAGAATTTTCACAAGTGTCTAAAGATGATTAATATAAACTTGGGGAGCTTTTCGGTCAGGCGAAATACCCATTAAATTAGGAGAAAATAATGGCTAAAAAAGTTCAAGCCTATATTAAACTACAGGTAAAAGCTGGTCAAGCTAATCCAAGTCCACCTATTGGTCCTGCATTGGGGCAGCATGGTGTAAATATTATGGAATTCTGCAAAGCATTCAATGCGCAGTCATCGTCGTTTGAGAGTGGTTCACCAGTACCCGTGGTCATTACAGTTTATAGTGATAGGAGTTTCACTTTTATCATGAAAACTCCGCCAGCATCATTTTTATTGAAAAAAGCAGCCAAGGTCAAATCTGGGTCATCAACTCCATCAAAGCAAAAAGTTGGTTCAGTTGATCGTCAACAGCTTGAAGAAATTGCTAACGTTAAGATGCCTGACCTGACTGCTTCGGATATGGATGCAGCAGTGAAAACAATTGCAGGAACTGCAAGAAGTATGGGCATCGAAACAGAAGGGGCTAAATAATGGCTTATAAAGCTACAAAGCGTTTAAAAGAAATTAATTCAAAATTTTCTAAAGAAAAGAGTTATTTGCTGTCTGAGGCATTCAGTTTGTTAAAGGGTATGTCGAAGGTCAAGTTTAATGAATCAATTGATGTTGCTGTTAATTTAGGGGTTGATCCGCGTAAGTCTGATCAAGTGGTGAGAGGATCGACTGTCTTGCCTAATGGAACTGGAAAAGATATTAGAGTTGCTGTATTTACTCAGGGTGATAATGTGATAAAAGCACAAGAAGCTGGCGCAGATATAGTAGGGATGGAAGATTTAGCTTCTGAGATTAAAAAAGGAAATATCAATTTTGATGTTGTGATAGCTACCCCTGATGCCATGAGAGTGGTTGGTCAGTTGGGTCAAATATTAGGTCCAAAAGGGCTGATGCCAAACCCTAAAGTAGGAACTGTTACAACTGATGTCTCACAAGCGGTAAAAAATGCAAAAGCTGGTCAAGTACGTTATCGTGTAGATAAGGCTGGTATTATTCATACATCTATAGGGAAAGTTTCATTTGAAGTTTCCAAGCTTGAGGAAAACTTGCAGGTATTGTTATCAGATTTGAAAAAGGCAAAGCCAGCAAATGCAAAAGGTATATATCTGAAAAAGGTCACCGTCTCTAGTACAATGGGGCCTGGTGTGATAGTTGATTTAAATACAGTTAATTTATAATTTTCTGTGAATTTAAAAGAGGTTTTTTGGGTCATCGCCCATGTTGGATGATGATGTCAAAGACCGTAGGTGCTACTTGCTTAATTAATGCCTACGTAGACGATGCAATGACCTGATGAAAAAATTCATTTCGGTTGACGTAATCGTGATTGAAAACGTAAACAGAAGGAAAAGAAAAATGGCACTAAAACTTAATGATAAGAAAGCTATTGTTTCTGAGGTCACTGAGGTTGCTTCATCCGCTCTTTCTGCAGCAGTCGCTAATTATAGGGGGATGTCTGTTAGTCAAATGGATGATTTACGTTCGCAAGCTCGTAAGGGTGGTGTTTATCTTAAGGTTGTTCGTAACACTCTTGCAAAAAGGGCTGTCGAAGGAACTATGTTTGAATGCATGAAAGATGTATTTACTGGCCCTTTGATTCTTGCTTTTGCAAGTGAAGAACCTGGAGCGCCAGCCAAACTTTTTAAGAACTTTTCAAAAGATGTTAAAGAGTTTGAGGTGAAATATTTTTCAATGGGTGGTGAGCTTTATGGGGCAGATAAGATAGATGCTCTGTCTAAGTTGCCTACACGAGAAGAGGCTCTCGGCTTATTGTTAAATGTGATGATGGCACCAATTACGAAATTTGTTCGTACTGTTAATGAACCAGTTGCTCAGGCTGTAAGGGCTTTTTCAGCTGTGGGAGATAGAAAATCTTAGTAACTTGTTTAGAAATTGTTAACTGAAATTAGGAGAATATAAAATGTCTACAATAACAAAAGAAGATATCCTTAACGCTGTAGCAGAAATGAGCGTTTTGGATGTATGTGATCTAGTTAAATTGATGGAAGAAAAATTCGGTGTATCAGCTCAAGCAGCTGTTGCGGTTGCCGCTGGTCCAGTTGCTGGTGATGCTGTTGCTGCTGAGGAGCAGACTGAATTTGACGTTGTGATGACTAGCTTCGGCGCTAATAAAGTTGCTGTAATCAAGGCTGTGAGAGCTGCAACTGGCTTGGGGTTAAAAGAAGCTAAAGCTGCTGTAGAATCTGCCCCAACATCTATTAAAGAAGGTGTGAGCAAAGAAGATGCTGAAGAGCTTAAAAAATCACTTGAAGAAGCAGGCGCATCTGTAGAAGTTAAGTAATATTAAGCTGTTACATTGCATATATAGCTGATGAGATTTTTCTCATCAGCTTTTTGCGTATTAATCGCATAAAATTGAGTTTTAAATTTTTAATATCACCATGGCCTTTTTGCAAGTATAAATGTCTGCTAAAAGAGTTTAATCAGAGGGATAAAAATGCCATATTCATATGCTGAAAAGAAAAGAATTCGTAAAGAATTTGGGAAGTTGCCTAACATATTAGATGTGCCATATTTGTTGACGGTACAAAAAGATTCATATCAGGCATTTCTTCAACGAGGCTTAAAAGCAGAAAAAAGAGATAATATAGGTCTTGAAGCTGCTTTTAAATCAGTGTTCCCTATCATAAGTGTATCGGGTTATGCTGAATTGCATTATGTTGACTATTTGCTTCGAGATCCTGTCTTTGACGAAAATGAGTGTAGAATTAGAGGGGTGACTTATGCTGTTTCTCTAAGAGTTAAACTCCGATTGGTTATTTATGACAGGGAGTCTCCAGCATCGGATAAAGTTATTAAGGATGTTAAAGAGCAAGATGTCTATATGGGAGAAATTCCGTTAATGTCTGATAACGGTACTTTCATTATTAATGGTACAGAAAGAGTGGTGGTTTCACAGCTCCATCGCTCACCAGGGGTATTTTTTGACCATGATAAAGGAAAAACTCATTCTTCTGGGAAAATTTTATATTCAGCGAGAGTTATTCCTTATAGAGGATCTTGGCTTGACTTTGAATTTGACCCTAAAGATGTTTTATATGCAAGAATTGATAGAAGAAGAAAGCTTCCTTGTACCATAGTTCTTAAGGCAATGGGGTACTCTGTTAGTGAAATTTTATCAGAGTTTTACGAGCCTCTGTCATTTGGGATACAGGGCGATAAAGTTTTAATGGATATTAAGCCTATTCAGTTAAAGGGATCGGTATCTCAATTTGATATCACTTCTAAAGATGGTGAAGTGGTAGTGAAAGAGGGTAAAAGAATAACCGCTAGGCATGTTAAGCGATTAGAAACAGATGGTTTGAACTCCATTGAGGCGCCTCAGTCACTAGTGTTGGGGAAAGCAATCTATGAAGATATAATAGATGAATCTACTGGTGAGGTTATAGCAAAAGCTAATGATGAAGTTACAATTGATTTGCTAGAAAAGCTCATATCATTAGATATTGATAAATTTAGAACTATATATACCAATGATCTAGATATGGGTAGCTATATCTCTGATACTCTCAGAATTGACAATGCTAGTAACGAAATGGAAGCGCTGGTTGAAATATATAGAATGATGCGTCCAGGTGAGCCTCCAACAGTGGATTCAGCAGAGGCGTTATTTCAAGGGTTATTCTTCAAAAATGATAGATATGACTTGTCTAATGTGGGTCGCATGAAATTCAATAAGCGGTTAAAGCTTGATGTTGACGAAGATCAAGGAACACTAACGAAGTCTGATATTTTAGCGGTTATAAAAGAAATCATTAGCATTCGAGATGGTCGTGGTGAAGTGGATGATATAGACCATCTAGGGAATAGACGTATTCGAGCAGTTGGAGAAATGACCGAAAACCAATTTAGGATTGGTTTGATTCGTGTTGAGCGCTCTGTTAAAGAAAGACTTAGCATGGTTGATCGTGATAATTTAATGCCTCAAGATTTAGTTAATGCTAAGCCGATTTCAGCTGCAATTAAAGAATTTTTTGGGTCTGGGCAATTATCTCAGTTCATGGATCAAAATAACCCATTATCTGAGGTTACACATAAACGAAGAATTTCTGCCTTAGGTCCAGGAGGTTTGTCGCGTGATAGAGCTGGTTTTGAAGTAAGGGATGTGCATCCTACGCACTATGGACGGTTATGCCCTATTGAAACACCAGAAGGACCTAATATTGGCTTGATTAATTCATTAGCCTGCTATTCTGCAACAAACTCATATGGCTTTCTGGAAACACCTTATCGAAAAGTGCTAAATGGCATAGTAACTGATAAGATAGAATATTTATCAGCTATTGAAGAAGGGAATTATGTGATTGCGCAGGCTTCTGCTGAGATTGATGAATCAAATAAATTAACTGATGAACTAATTCCTTGTCGTCATAATGGTGAGTCTGTATATACTGTTTCTGATAAAGTTGAGTATATGGATGTTTCTGCAAAACAGATGGTTTCAGTGGCGGCAGCACTTATTCCGTTTTTGGAACATGACGATGCTAATAGGGCATTAATGGGTTCTAATATGCAGCGTCAAGCTGTACCGACGCTAGTCGCAGATAAGCCATTAGTTGGTACTGGCATGGAGCGTATTGTGGCTCGGGATTCTGGGACTTGTATTGTGGCTAAGCGTAACGGTGTTGTTGATTCTGTTGATGGTTCAAGGATAGTTGTTCGCGTCGATGAGAATGAAATTACTAATGAAGAACCAAATTGGGTTGATGTTTATAATATTACAAAATTTAGACGTTCTAATCAAAATACCTGTATTAATCAGAGGCCTATAGTAAATGCTGGTGATAGTGTATGTAGGGGTGATGTAATAGGAGATGGTTTTTCAACCGACTTAGGTGAGTTAGCATTAGGTCAAAATATGTTAGTAGCCTTTATGCCTTGGAATGGTTTTAATTTTGAAGATTCAATTTTAATATCTGAAAGGATGGTTGAAGATGATAGATACACAACAATTCATATTGAAGAAATGACCTGTATTGCTCGGGATACGAAGCTTGGACCAGAGGAGATTACTGCGGATATACCTAATGTAAGTGATAGTGCATTAACGAGATTGGATGAGTCTGGTATTGTACATATTGGTGCCGAAGTGAAACCAGGTGATATATTGGTGGCTAAGGTGACACCCAAAGCTGAAAGTCAGTTAACACCTGAAGAAAAATTATTGAGAGCAATCTTTGGTGAAAAAGCTTCTGATGTTAAGGATTCATCTCTGAGGGTACCAACTGGTATGCATGGTACGGTAATTAATGTACAAGTCTTTACTCGTGATGGGATAGAAAAAGATGAACGCGCCATTCAGATCGAAAAAGAAGCACTAAATCAAGTTCGTAAAGATTTAAAAATTGAGTATCGGATTGTAGAAAATGCAGTTAAATTCAAATTGCTTGATTTGCTTATAGGAACAAAG
Source organism: uncultured Gammaproteobacteria bacterium (assembly GCA_913060525.1). Lineage (GTDB taxonomy): Bacteria > Pseudomonadota > Gammaproteobacteria > Francisellales > Francisellaceae > CAJXRW01. Next base: position 5,595 of record CAJXRW010000012.1, on the reverse strand, counting down.
GCTGTATCGGGCCCGAATGGGCTAAAATCTGACTCGCTTATTACAAAAGAGTATCTTGAATCCTTAGAAATGCGTTATTGGTTTGATATTCGAGTTAAGGATGAGTTGGTTTCTGATCAAGTTCTTGAAGCTAAGGCTCAACTAGAAGATGCTCGTAATGATATGGATGAAAAATTTACGGCTAAAAGTAAGAAAATATCTCAGGGCGATGATTTGTCACCAGGTGTTTTGCGTGTCGTTAAGGTTTATTTGGCAGTTAAAAGAAGATTGCAACCGGGCGATAAGATGGCTGGAAGGCATGGTAACAAAGGTGTTGTGTCAAGAATATTACCAGTTGAGGATATGCCATATTCTGAGGATGGAACACCAGTTGATATTGTATTAAATCCTTTAGGCGTTCCATCTCGTATGAATGTTGGACAAATACTTGAGACACACTTAGGTCTTGCTGCGAAGGGGCTAGGTAAGCAAATTAATGATATGCTTGATTCTCAGGCTAAAATCTCAGATATGAGAATGCTTCTTGAGAAGGTTTATAATACTATTGGAACAAAGAAAGTTGATATATCTGAATTTACAGATGATCAAATTATCATTTTGGCAAATAACTTAAAAAATGGGGTGCCTATTGCGACGCCAGTATTCGATGGTGCCCAAGAAGCAGATATTAAAGCCTTGTTAAAATTAAGTGGTTATGACGAAAGTGGTCAAATGACATTGTTTGATGGTAGAACTGCTGAGCCATTCGATAGACAGGTAACGGTTGGTTACATGTATATGCTTAAGCTGAATCACTTAGTTGACGATAAGATGCATGCTCGTTCAACTGGTTCGTATAGCCTTGTTACTCAACAACCTTTGGGCGGTAAGGCTCAGTTTGGTGGGCAGCGTTTTGGTGAAATGGAGGTATGGGCTCTGGAAGCATATGGTGCGGCGTATACGCTTAGAGAAATGCTTACAGTAAAATCTGATGATGTAAATGGTAGAACTCGAGTATATAAAAATATTGTTGATGGCAACCATAATATGGATGCTGGTATACCAGAATCATTTAATGTGTTAATGAAAGAAGTAAGAGCCTTAGGTTTAGACATGGAGTTAGACTCAGAATAAATTAAATGCTAAACATTGGATTTGTAGTGGGTGTTTTTACTCATTATGGTTTGAATAGGTCAAACTTAATAGGAGCGAAATCTTGAAAGATTTACTTGGTATTATAAAGCAGCAAAATAAAACAGCTGAATTCGATTACATTAAAGTTGGGCTAGCATCGCCTGATATGATACGTTCTTGGTCATTTGGCGAAGTCAAGAAACCTGAAACGATCAATTATAGAACATTTAAACCTGAGCGTGATGGTCTGTTCTGTGCAAAAATTTTTGGTCCAATTAAAGATTATGAATGCCTGTGTGGAAAGTATAAAAGATTGAAGCATAGAGGTATTATTTGTGAAAAGTGTGGTGTTGAGGTTACTCAGGCACGAGTGAGAAGAGATAGGATGGGGCATATTGAGTTAGCATGTCCTGTTGCTCACATATGGTTCTTAAAATCACTTCCATCAAGGATTGGCTTGATGCTGGACATGATGCTCAGGGATATTGAGAGGATTTTATATTTTGAAGCCTATGTTGTAACAGATCCTGGTTTAACACCGTTTGAGAAGGGTCAATTATTGACTGAGGAAGTTTATCTGGATGCTTTGGAGGAGCATGGGGATGAGTTTGTTGCTAAAATGGGTGCTGAAGCGATTCAAGATCTGTTAATGGAAACAAATCTTAAAGAAGAAATTGGGATAATTCGGGAAGAAATTCCAACTACTAATTCGGAGACAAAGCTCAAGAAATTAACCAAACGCTTAAAGCTCTTAGAGGCTTTTGTAAAATCTGGTAATAAACCTGAGTGGATGATTATGTCTGTTCTTCCAGTATTACCGCCAGACCTTAGGCCGCTGGTTCCCCTTGATGGTGGCAGGTTTGCGACATCTGATTTGAATGATTTATATCGACGTGTGATTAACAGAAATAATCGTTTAAAGAGATTATTAGAGCTAAATGCACCTGATATTATTGTTAGAAATGAAAAGCGTATGCTGCAAGAAGCTGTTGATTCTTTAATTGATAATGGCCGCAGAGGGAGAGCAGTAACTGGTACCAATAAGCGAGCTTTAAAATCACTTGCTGATATGATTAAAGGTAAACAGGGTAGGTTTAGACAAAATCTTTTAGGAAAACGAGTAGATTATTCTGGGCGTTCAGTGATTGTTGTTGGCCCAACGTTACGATTACATCAGTGTGGTTTGCCTAAAAAAATGGCGCTAGAGTTATTTAAGCCTTTTATATATAGCAAGCTTGAACATCAAGGTCATGCTTCTACTATCAAAGCTGCAAAAAAGATGGTTGAACGTGAAGAATCAGTTGTTTGGGATATTTTAGAAGAAGTTATACGTGAGCATCCTGTTATGCTAAATAGAGCTCCAACTCTTCATAGGCTTGGTATTCAAGCATTTGAACCAACTTTAATTGAAGGTAAGGCAATTCAGTTACACCCGCTTGTGTGTGTGGCTTTTAACGCTGACTTTGATGGTGATCAGATGGCTGTTCATGTGCCTTTAACTATTGAGGCTCAGTTAGAAGCTCGTGCCTTAATGATGTCAACTAATAATATCCTGTCACCTGCTAGTGGCGATCCAATTATTGCGCCTACTCAGGATATCGTGCTTGGCTTGTATTATATGACTCGTGAAAGAGTGAATGCAAAAGGTGAGGGCAGATTATTTTCTGATTTGCTTCAAGTTCAAAAAGCGTATCATATTGGTGAGCTTAACTTGCAAGCTAAAGTGAAAGTAAGGCTTAATCGTTTTGCTTTAAATGAAAAAGGTGAAAGTATTGAAGAAAAAGGAGTTGTTCAAACTACAGTAGGTAGAGCGCTTCTTTCAGGAATTTTACCTGACGGACTCCCTTTTGCACTTGTAAATAGGGCATTAACTAAAAAAGTCTTAGCGAAAATTATTGACCAGTGTTATAGAAGGCTGGGCACTAAAGATACAGTTGTTTTTGCTGATAAGTTAATGTATCTAGGGTTTCAATATTCAACTGTATCTGGAATATCAATCGGTATAAATGATATGGTTATCCCAGATGAAAAGAAAGATATTCTTGAAGAGGCTGAATCTGAAATTAAAGAGATTTCTGACCAATACAATAGTGGACTTGTGACTTTCAGTGAGCGCTACAATAAGGTTATTGATATTTGGTCTCGTGCGAACGAAAAGGTTGCAAAAGCAATGATGAAAGTTATTGCGAAAGAACAAGTTGAAGATGCTGAAGGGAATATGGTTGATCAAGAGTCGTTTAATTCTGTTTATATGATGGCAGATTCAGGGGCGCGGGGTTCGGCTGCACAAATTAGACAGTTAGCAGGTATGCGTGGTTTGATGGCAAAACCAGATGGTTCTATTATTGAAACGCCAATTACTGCAAATTTCCGTGAGGGATTAACTGTATTGCAATATTTTACGTCTACTCACGGTGCTCGTAAAGGTTTGGCTGATACAGCATTAAAAACTGCAAATTCAGGTTATTTAACAAGAAGATTGGTTGATGTTGCTCAAGATTTAGTTATTGTTGACAACGATTGTGGGACTTCAAATGGTTTGGATGTATCTTCATTCATCGAAGGTGGTGATGTTGTTATTCCGTTGGGTGAAAAAGTTCTTGGTCGAGTTGTTTCAGAACCAGTTTTTAGACCTGGGGAAGATGATATCTTAATTGAAGCTGGTACGCTTATTGATGAAAAACTAGTAGATCTAATTGAAAATGAGGGTATTGACTCAGTCAAGGTGAGATCACCAATTACCTGTGAAGCTAGAAGAGGTCTGTGCAGTAAGTGCTATGGTCGTGATTTGGCTCGGGGTCATCAAGTTAACGTTGGCGAGGCGGTTGGTGTTATTGCAGCACAGTCTATTGGTGAGCCAGGGACTCAGCTTACTATGCGTACATTCCATATTGGAGGTGCTGCTTCTCAAGGTATTGCAGAAAATCAAATTCAAGTAAAAAATAACGGTACTGTAAAGTTTAATAATTTAAAAACTGTTAAAAATAGAGATGGTAATTTTGTAGTTATTTCTCGGTCTGGTGAGTTAGTTGTTTTAGATAAGTTCAAAAGAGAAAGAGAAAAATATAAAGTACCATACGGATCTTTAATCCCAGTCTCTGATAATGCAAAAGTTACTGCAGGACAAATTATTGCTACGTGGGATCCGCATACTCACCCAGTGGTATCTGAGGTTACAGGTAAAATTAATTTTGTTGATTTTGTGGATGGTATTTCAATGAAATACCAGGCGGATGAGTTAACTGGGCTAAGTAGTATTGTAATTACCGATCCACAGAAAATGGGTGGGCGAGATTTGAAACCATTAATTCGTTTACTTGATGGGAATGGTGAAGAACTATGTTTTCCAAACACTAAAATTCCTGCGAGCTATTTCTTACCTTCAGGCGCTATTATCAATTTGTCTAACGGTGATGATATTGAGGTGGGTGATGTCATTGCCAGAATCCCACAAGAAGGTTCTAAGAATAAAGATATTACGGGTGGTTTACCACGTGTTGCTGATTTATTTGAGGCTCGTCGACCAAAAGAAGCAGCAATTCTTGCTGAAGATACTGGTGTTGTGAGTTTTGGTAAAGAAACTAAAGGCAAACGTCGCCTGATTATAACACCTGATAATAAAGACCCTATTGAGACAATGATTCCTAAATGGCGACATATTAACGTGTTTGAGGGTGAACATGTTCAACAGGGTGAAATTATTTCTGATGGACCGCTAGATGCACACGAAGTATTGCGTTTAAAAGGTAGAGATGCTTTTGCTGAATTTATTATTGATGAAGTGCAAGCCGTATATAGGTTACAAGGCGTTGATATAAACGATAAGCATATTGAGACTGTTGCGAGACAAATGCTCAGGAAAGTTGTTGTAACTTCGCCAGGTGAAAGTACATTTGTTTCAGGTGAACAGGTTGAAAAGGTTATTATGCTTGAAGAGAATGATCGTTTGCGTTCAGAAGATAAAATAGAAGCTACATATCAACCAATGTTGCTTGGCATTACAAAAGCTTCTCTTTCGACGGAGTCTTTCTTGTCTGCTGCATCTTTCCAAGAAACAACACGTGTTTTAACAGAAGCTGCTGTTAGTGGGAATATAGATGGTCTTCGTGGTCTAAAAGAAAATGTTCTTATCGGTCGATTGATTCCTGCAGGAACTGGATTGACACATCACTTAGAAAGAAAACGCATGCAGCTTGAAGAACAAGAACTAGAGGCTTCTGGACCAAGTTTAGATGAGGTTGAGATGGCGTTAAGCGCCGCATTAAAGGCTAGTGATGACGGCCAAGAAAATGCTGACTTTCTTGAAAACTAATCATTTTATTTAGTCAGTATTTGAATTTTATCTTTATAAATACTTATACTAATCAGTATATTGAACTAAGTTTGATATAAACTTGTTTTTCAAATTTTAAATTTATGGGGAGTATGTTGAAAATCTGTCTCTTATACACATCTGACGCTGCCGACGATCTACTCTGTGTA
>CAJXRW010000011.1 GCA_913060525.1 uncultured Gammaproteobacteria bacterium | reverse complement strand
ACGAGATTTCTGCCTGTCTCGTGGGCTCGGAGATGTGTATAAGAGACAGTCTATTATCAGGTCAGTATTGTGGCAAGCCCTGCACTTGAAGACAGAGCCTTATCAGACGGCAGGATTTTATTAAAGCGTTATCGCGTTGCTTATCCAGTCCAGCAAAAATCGAATCAGATTTATGATATGAATACCAAAGGTCTGGTAGGGCTAGAACTTGATATGACAGACCAAGATATAAAAGACATGATTTGTAGCTGTGTATTAAGCTTTGCGCAATGGTTGGGAAAATCATATCCAGAAAGCTACCCAACACAAGACAAAGCACTCTTTGCAGCTACCCATGCATTTTCAGACTACGAAGAGAGTTTGTGGCGTACTATGTTTGGAACGCCTAAGTGTTTTGGTTTGTATGTTGCGACACGTATATCAGATGGCGAAGTTACTATACCAAATACATTGATTAGTAAGGTAACAGACATTAAGCCAACCCAAGAAGAAACAGATTTTGATAACCTGGTTTTAGGGGATAAGGCATATATTCATCAGTGGACTATGACGGATGTCTTTAATAGCCCTAAAGCACTAGAAGCGGCTGTTAAAGCGTATGCAGAGACCAACCCGAGTATCAATGCTATTAAAGTTGAATTGGTTAATTAAGGATATTTCTATGAAAGGTTTAATAAAAAGCACAGTCATAGCATTGGCTATGGTTGGTTGTGTTAATACTGGTTTTGCTTCATTAGAAGATTGTTTGAATGCAACTAAACAAAATGATGAGCATAAAACTATCAATCTTTGTAAGCCATATGTTGATTCAAATCCCAAGGTAAATGCAATACTATCAACATCTTATTGGTTGCTTCATCAATATGATTCTGCTATTTCTTATGGTGAAAATTTTTTAAATGATTATGCAGGCAAATCTAACTTAGATGCAGACACTCAGGCATCTGTGGCTGGCATATATATGGAGTTAGGAAATATTTACTATTTTGGACAGGGAGGAAATAAAAATATTCAAAAAGGTCTGGAGTATATTACTAAAGGAGCTGAGTTAGGTAATGCTACTGCTCAAGATCAATTGGGAAATTTTTACGCGATACAAGGTGAATACCCAGCTCAAAATATACCGCTTTCCTATCAATGGTCAATATTGGCAGAACAAAATGGTGAAGGCTCAAAACTTAGTGACTTTGATGTTTTTAGCAAAAAATATCCCTACTGCATAGCCCTAGGTCAAGACAACGTAGGTCAAGCCTATTACCAAGGTATAGGCGGTTTAGAGCAAAGCAATTCAGAAGCCTTAGACTGGATGCAAAAAGCTGCGGACACTGACCCGACTTTAAGTGTGGTGAATTTAGACCTAGCCAAAATGTACCATATTAATGGTGATGACGATAAAGCCTTTGAATATGCTCAAAAAGCCATAAGCCAACCACTCGCCCAAGCTATGCAATATCTTGGTACACTTTACCAACAAGGTGCGGGAACAGATAAAGACCCAGTTAAAGCTTATGCTTACCTAACCTTAGCTGTTGACCTTTACAATAACCCAGATACCGACTTCTGGAATAAATTTGCTGCGCCCTGTATGCCAAATTATCAAGGTACAACCAAAGAGTTTAATGTTGATGTGGCGAAACAGCAGCTTGGGGAAATTAGTTTAAATGACGAACAAAAAGAACAGGCGAATAAAATTGTTGAGCAAGTTAAAGCTAAGTTTACGGAATAATTCTCCTTTCTCGAAGGAATGGGTGCGAAGTGGTCAGGGTGGTTAAAAGACATAAAAACGAAATGGCAAATATTATTAAACCAATCTGTTAGTCAAGCTTGATGATTGCAGGTGATCATCATAGTAAAAATGTTTGTGAGTTCATTAGAGAGATTGATCATCCATTTTTGAGGTTAATCTCTGCCATATAAGTTCTGGAGAGAGTTCCTCAAAACAAGGTGGCATAACAGGATATTTTTTGACTTCATCTGCATATTGGCACTTTTTGAGATAACAAGGTGCGCAGTGGAAAGTTGACTGGAGATGTTCTTGAGAATTGCCAACTGCGCCTATTAAACCAGAATCTGTTGCACCATAGAGTGTGATTGACGGTATATTTAAGGCAGCAGTTAAATGGCTCAAACCAGTATCAACGCATACAGCTGCCTGAGCTTTAGAGATAATAAATGCTAATTCAGAAAGCTTCATTAAGGGCAGTGCAATTGCGTTATCAGAGGTGTTTGCAATGCGCTGTGCTCGTTCGAGTTCGGACTTGTTACCAGATGGAAGTAAAATATTGTAACCCGCTTTGGTGGCAAGTTGAGTCGTTTTAATCCAATATTCTTCTGGCCATAGTTTTGTTACCCAGCTGGCATTGTGAATGAATAGCAGATACTTTGTGGGTAAGTTAATGGTGGGCTGAACAAACTTGGAGGAATCTATTCCGAAGTCTGGTGGCGTGTTTGGTTTATCGTATCCTAGGGCTTCAGCAAATAACATTCTAAGTCTTTCAACGGCATGCAAGTTTTTATCGATGTGGTACTTTCTGTTATAACCTAAGTGCGCAATTGGTTCTGCGCATGTGGATTTATCGTAACCGCACTTATTTTTACTGCGTGCAAGTTTGGCAGTAATGGCACTTTTAAAGTTGGTTTGACCGTCAATAACATAATCGTATGTTTTAGCACGTAAGCTTTTATAGAACTGTTTTAGTTCCCCAGATTTTATTGATTTGAATAATTCTTTACGCCATTTCCGATGATCATTGGTAATAATTTTATCAACTACAGGATGCCATGTAGCTATTTCGGCAAAATTTTCATTAATAGACCAGTCGAATGAAATATTGGGAAGCGCTTTCTGTGCATCCGTTAATGCTGGCAATGCATGGATTAAGTCACCCAATGAGGTATGTTTAACAAGAAGTACATTTAAACCATTTTTATTCTCGGTTTGTTGTGTCACCGATAATCTCAATAAATTATTGCTATGAATAATTATAGCAACATAAATATTTATCATCTAACTTGCTAATCTTATAGATGCATATTATATATTTTTAGAACAAATACAGTGGTGTAAATTCGTATGAGTGTTGAAAAACTAACCCCTCAAGACATTAAAGATATTCAATCAACAGCAAAGCTGGTTATTTCTCCAAAAGAGTTAAATGAAGGCATAACGACATTATCGGAAAAACTTAATAAAAAATTTGCTGATAAAAATCCTATTTGTGTATGTGTAATGACAGGTGGATTATTTGTAACAGCAGGCGTGTTGAATAGGCTTAAATTCCCCTTACAGATGGATTATGTTCATGTCAGTCGCTATCACGGTAGTTGTTATGGTCAAACATTGCAATGGCTGCGCCCCCCAAGTATTGATCCGTATGGGCGTGATGTGATTATATTTGACGATATTCTTGATGGTGGTATTACCTTGGCAGAAGTCTCAAAATATTTTATGAGACATGGTGCCAATGTCACAACTGTGGTATTGCTTGATAAGAAAGTTCAGCGTGAGAAAGGTGGATTGATAAGAGCAGATTACAGTTGCTTTCAGGTTGAGGATGCTTATGTATTTGGTTATGGATTGGATTACCATGGTTATTTAAGAAACGCGCCAGGAATTTATGGAGTACCTGAAGAATACATTAGGAAGTTCAGATGATAGACTCTCATTGTCATCTTAATGCATTGCGATATACCGACGCGATTCCAGACATCCATTCTGCCATCGAAAAAGCACAACAAGATGGCATTAAGAAAATGCTTTCGATATGCACAGAGCTTGAACAAGTTGATGGACTTAAACGAATATCAGAAACCTACGAAAATATTTATTATACCGTTGGTGTGCATCCAAGTGAATGGCAAGGTGAAGCACCGTCTGTGCAGCGGTTAATTGAACTGAGTCAAAATCCAAAATGTAAAGGAATTGGCGAGACTGGTCTTGATTATCATTATAATGATGAATCAACCTGGGAAGAGCAAAAAATAAGGTTTAACATCCATTTACAGACAGCAAATCAAATTAATAAGCCTGTTATTGTGCATACGCGAAATGCTCAAGCAGATACAATAGAGGTTTTAAAAAATGGTAATGTATCTGAGTGCGGTGGTGTGTTGCATTGTTTTACAGAAGATTATGCGTTTGCCAAACAGGTATTAGATTTGGGGATGTATATTTCTCTATCTGGAATCCTTACTTTTAAAAATGCACAGCAAATTCAAGAAGTTGCCAAAAAAATACCTTTAGAAAGAATCTTAATTGAAACAGATTCGCCTTATCTTGCTCCTGTTCCTGTGCGAGGAAAACCGAATTTTCCACACAATGTGAAACATGTTGCCAGCTTTTTAGCTCAGCTTCGTGGCGATGATATCACCCTTGTCATCGATAAAACTTCCGAGAATGCCATAAAATTATTTGACCTAAGCTAAATTAATTTAAGATAAATGAGAATCATTCACGTTTGTGTTGATTCTTTGATACTATTATCTATAATGTGCTTTTTTTATACGTTTAGGGAGATGTATGTTTAAAGTTGGAAGTAAGTATCGGGTTGCTGGTTTCAAGGATAAATGTCCAGCATCTTATTCGCAAAAACTGCTTTGTGTTGGTTTTGTGCCAGGGCAAGAATTCACAATATCACGCATTGCGCCATTAGGTGATCCTTTAGAAGTTTCCATAAAAGGGACACAGGTGTCGTTGCGTAAATCTGAAATTGATTTAATAAAAGTTGAGGCGGTATGAAAAAAATTGCAATTGTCGGAAATCCAAACTGTGGTAAAACTACAATCTTTAATGCAATAACAGGGGCAAATCAAAAGGTTGGTAACTGGAGTGGCGTGACCGTTGATAAGAAATCAGGTTATTTTCAGTGTGGGAATGATAAGGCTGAGTTAGTTGATTTACCAGGTTTGTATTCGATCACCTCTTCAGATGAAAATAGCTTGGATGAACAGGTTGCGAGTAAATTTTTAATTAATGACAAGCCTGAGTTGGTAATTAATGTTATTGATGCATCAAACTTTGAGCGCCATATGTATTTAACTATGCAGCTATTGGAAATGAAAGTACCAGTTGTGTTGGCTGTGAACATGATTGATGTGGCTAAAGCAAGGGGGATGATTATTCATTTTGATAAATTAGCCAAAAAATTGAATATACCTGTTGTGCCTGTTATTGGGCGTAAACAGATTGGTATTAAAGACTTGGTTGATACCGTTAATAAAACAATTAATGATCAAGCTTTACCTGTGCCATTTGATGTTTATGCAACGTATAACCAAAAAATACAGAATTTTATAAGTGATGTAACATCAGAAGAATTAGGTATTCGCAAAGAAAAGTGGTTTGCGATTCGTCTATTAGAGAATGATTCCTATGCGTTTGCAAATTCTCATCAGCCCCAGTTGACTAAAAAAGCAAATGCTCAGCTTGAATATAATGTTTCAAATATTGATGTATCTATTGTCAGATATGAATGTATCACTATGCTGGTCGAAGAGTGTTGCGACATTAAATTAATTAAGAAGCATAAAGTTACCAATATTGTTGATAGTATTTGTCTGAATAAGTATTTAGGTTTGCCTATCTTCTTATTTGTTATGTACATGATGTTTGAGTTTTCGATTAATATTGGTGGTGCACTACAACCGCTTTTTGATAACTCGTCACGCGTCATTTTTATGGATGGATTGAGTCACCTATTGTTAAATATGGGTCTGCCAATCTGGATTACTGCAGTTCTTGCTAATGGTGTGGGACTTGGGATTAATACGGTGATTACCTTTATCCCTCAAATTGGCTGTATGTTTATCTTTTTATGTTTTCTGGAAGATTCGGGTTATATGGCTCGGGCTGCCTTTGTCATGGATCGATTTATGCAGTGGGTAGGTTTGCCAGGTAAATCATTCGTGCCATTAATTGTTGGTTTTGGTTGTAATGTACCAGCAGTCATGGCAACCAGAACGCTAGAAAGTCGACGTGACCGTTTGCTAACTATTATGATGTCACCTTTTATTTCTTGCGGTGCTCGATTAGCCATTTTTGCTGTTTTTGCGGCAGCATTTTTCGGTGATCATGGTGCGGGTGTTGTATTCTTGTTATATTTGGTCGGGATTGTTGCGGCTGTTTTAACTGGGCTTGTTGTAAAACATACCATTTTGAAAGGGGATAACACACCATTTATTCTTGAGTTGCCAACTTATCATATGCCAAATTTTAAAACGATTATTGTTCAGGCCTGGAATAGGCTCAAACGCTTTATTACGCGTGCGGGTAAGGTTATTATTCCTGTGTGTATTTTAATAGGTGCATTGAATAGCATTCAAGTTGACGGACAATTATCTGCCTCTGCAGATGGGTCCAGGGACTCTGTGCTTTCTAAAGCAGGTGAAGTGATTACACCTGTTTTTGAACCAATGGGCATTAAATCAGAGAATTGGCCAGCAACCGTTGGTCTTTTGACTGGCGTATTGGCGAAAGAAGTTGTGATCGGAACCTTAAATACGCTTTATACCCAAAATAGTGGCGATGCTGGTGTTGATGAGAATGAGCCATTCCATTTTTGGAGTGAGTTGAAAACATCAGTTACAGATACCTTGGGTAATTTTCAGGATATGTCTATCGGTACGTTTATTAATCCATTTACGGCTAACGAGGCCGATGCGCATATGGATAAATCTGTTATGGGAACAATGGCAGCTGGTTTTGGTTCCGTTGCCGCTGCGTTTGCCTACCTCTTATTTGTATTGCTATATGTGCCGTGTGTTGCAACAATCGGTGCGATGTCTCGAGAAGCAGGTAGAGGATGGGCGTGGTTATCAGTAATATGGAGTACCTCTATCGCTTATGTGTTAGCGGTAATTGCTTACCAATTAACAAATATTGTTGCTGATCCAGTTTATGCCTGTGTCGCAATTGGGTTGTCGTTATCCTATATGACCATTCTAATCGGATTGATGAAATATTATTCTGAAAAAATACGTTTCAGTCCTAAATTTGCGGGTGGTTGCGGAACGGATAGTAGTTGCTCGACTGGGGGTTGCCATTAAGCCTTAATTATTTGGATTAGAATTATATTTTTGCACATAGTTGGTTCGATATTATGTTTTAAGATATAGTTTAAATTTCAATATTTGAGTGCCAGTATGTTTTATAAATTACTGAATGCAATTTTGCCCGTTGTATTGATTATTGCTTGTGGTTTCTTGAGTAGGAAGAAAAAGCTTTTACCATCTGAAGCAACGGTGTATTTGATTGAATTTATTTTAAAATTTACTTTTCCAGTTTTAATTTTTTATGATTTTTCTACAACAGATATTGTTGATGTTTGGGATACTAAATTTTCACTTGCAATCATTATCGCAACCGTAGCAACATTTCTACTTGCGTATTATACGAGTCGTATATTGTTGAGGCGTACTAAGAGAGAGTCTTCTCTGGCTGGAATGGTTTGCGGTTGGCCGAATAATGTCTTTATGGGGATACCAATCCTATATTTTTTATTTGGCAAAGAAGCAGTAACCTCAACTTTTATTGCAACGATATTGATTATGTTTACCTTGTTTCCAATTTCTATGGCGATCTTAGAAAAAGAGAAAGAAACTAAAAGTCATTTTATTTTGAAAATAGGGTTACATAAAAATCCGTTGGTGATTGCAAGTATTCTTGGGGTATTGTTTTCAGTATTTAATATTCATTTAGGGGATGGAATAAATCGAGGCTTAAGTTTATTGAGCGTGCCAACGATTACAATTGCTTTATTCACAGCTGGTATGACGATAGCGGATAGCAAAATTACGGTTAGTAAGGATGTACTAATTAACGTAATGTTTAAAAATATTGTCCAACCATTATTGGGGTTATTATTGGTTTTTTTGTTTGGTATAGATGGTTTTTGGGCTGCAATGGTGATTTTAAATTTGGCTTGTCCTTCGGCGAATACTCCTGGTATGTACGCAATTCGTTATGGATGTTATAAATTGGAGGCAAGTAATAGTATTTTGATAACAAGCGTTTGTTATCTGTTTACGGTATTTGTTTTTTATTCCATTGCGATAAACTATTCTGCTCCAGTAATAGGGCCTTTGGTGATTTGAGGATTTGATCTTATTTGTATATTTCAGAAGCAGATGACACGATTAAATCATCTGGTTTTCTAGCTACATCAGGGTTTTTATTGGGATAGGGCAGTGAGTGCAGAATATGTCTAAGTGCGTTAACTCGGGCGCGTTTTTTGTCGTCAGACTTAACAATCGTCCAAGGAGAATCTTTTGTACAAGTACGCTCGAAAGTTGCCTCTTTAGCCTCGGTGTAAGCATCCCATTTGTCTAAAGATGCTTTATCAATAGGGCTAAGTTTCCATTGTTTTAAAGGGTGACTTCTTCTTTGATCGAAGCGCCTTTTTTGCTCCTCCTGGCTAACGGAAAACCAAAATTTAAATAATATAATCCCACTATTAATCAGCATTTGTTCGACGAGAGGTGCTTCACGCAGGAATTCATTATACTCATCTGGGGTACAGAATCCCATTACGCGTTCTACACCACTTCTATTATACCAAGAGCGGTCAAATAGTACGATTTCCCCTGATGATGGAAGATGCTTGATGTAGCGTTGAAAATACCATTGACTTCGTTCTTTATCGGTTGGTTTTTCTAGTGCGATCACAGAGGCACCCCTGGGGTTTAAATGCTCCATAAACCGTTTAATTGCGCCTCCTTTTCCCGCTGCATCACGACCTTCAAAGATAATTAATAGCTTTTGTCCCGATTCTTTCACCCATTTTTGCATTTTAAGTAACTCAATTTGGAGTTGATATTTAATACGTTCGTATTTTTCTCGTGATATTTTCTGCGGATATGGGTGAATGTTATGAACGAATAGATTGATGTGTGCTTCAGACTTGGCTGGTTCCGAGTTGTTGTTATTGGACTGTTTTATGGTCATCCTCGTATGCCTTTATTTGCACCTTTTATGGATAGTATATCGTATATAGAGATAGATTCATTTTTTTTAACAATTTAATTGAAAATATGATTCCATCTTGTAAAGGATTTATTTGACTCTATACTAAAATTGAAAATTAATACATGGAGTTTTGTCATGAAAAAAAATAGAACACTCGCTAAGTACACTGCGTTTCTAAAAAAATTATTGGTTTCAGGTGTTTTCTTTTCGTTAACATCTGCTGCAGCATTCGCAACAGATTCCGGTGAAGATATGCCATGGATGTCTCCATTGCAAACGATTACTGCTTCAATTTCTGGTCCAATTGCACAGGCAGCTGGTGTGATTGTGATCGTAATTGCTGGTTTAGGTATTGCGTTTGGTGAAGGTGGTAGTGGTGTAAGAAGATTGTTCCAGGTTGTAATGGGCTTGGCAATTGCTTTTACCGCAGCAAGTATTGTTGCTAAGCTATTTGGCGCAACCTCAGGGGTAGCATTTTAAAATGGCAACACCTGGTTTTGTCGTAAAGATACATAATTCTTTAACACAGCCAATGCTTACAGCTGGCGTACCCCGTCAGTTTTTCATTATGAATTCAACGGCAATGGCAGCAATCACATTTGGTATGCAGTCTCTTTATGGGATTCCAATATGTGGAATATTGCACATTGCGGCGGTGATGATGACAAAAAGGGATCCTTATTTTTTTAATGTCATGGTGCGACATGTAAGGCAAAAGGGATATTACTCAGTATAATATGGATATTATCAGAATATGTTTAACCTCGGCGAGTATCGGAATAAGTCAGACCGTCTAACAGATATTCTTCCTTGGGCTGCAATGATTGCGCCTGGGGTTGTGCTAAATAAAGACGGTTCTTTTCAGCAAACACTTACATTTCGTGGGCCAGATTTAGAATCTTCAACTGAGCCTCAGTTGGTGTCCACTACTGCTCGGCTGAATAATGCGCTTAAACGACTTGGTTCGGGTTGGGCTTTTTATGTTGAAGCCAGACGAAAGTTGGCATTGCAATACCCAGATGAAAACTATTTTTCTAATCCCATTAGCTGGCTTATCGATGTAGAAAGAAGAGATTTATTCCAGCGCGAAGAAGAGAATTATGAAAGTGTTTATTATTTAACGCTCCAATATTTACCACCGAAAGAAAGTGTTTCAAAAATATCTGGAATTTTTGTTAAAAAAGACAAAGAAACAGATGTTAGTGGCGGTACCTATAAAAAATTACTGAATTATTTTACCGCTACTGTTAATCAGTTGTATGACATCATGAAAGATTTCATGTATGAGATTGGTTTTCTGTCAGATGCCGAAACACTAACCTATTTACATGATTGTATTTCTGATAATCCACATCCTATTAAAATGCCAGATGTACCAATGTACTTGGATGGTTTGTTGGCAGATACGCCCTTATTGGGAGGATTGGAGCCAAAACTAGGCAAATATTATTTAAAAACAATTTCAATTTTAGGATTTCCTACGGTTTCAATTCCAGCAATATTGGATAATTTAAATCATTTACCGTTGCAATATCGGTGGGTGACACGATTTTTACCAATAGATAAAGATGAAGCTGAGAAAATTTTAAAAACTTATAAACGTCAGTGGTTCGCAAAGCGTAAAGGAGTTTTGACCTTATTAAAGGAAACGATGGCTAAAAGTGAAAGTGCCATGGTTGATAATGCATCAATGCAAAAATCGGTGGATTCTGATGAGGCGTTACAAGAGCTTGCGGATGATCATGTAGCCTTTGGGTACTATACGGCTACGATTACAGTTTGGGATGAGAATCACGAGGGGGTTTACGAGAAGCAACGTGAGATTGAAAGGGTGATAAACGGTCTTGGTTTTGTCACCGTTGCAGAATCAATTAATTCAGTTGAAGCTTGGTTGTCATCATTACCAGGGCATGCAAATGCAAATGTGCGTATGCCATTAATGCATACTTTAAATTTAGCGCATTTGTTGCCATTTTCTGCAGTATGGGCAGGGCCTGTGCGTAATAATCACCTCAACGCACCACCATTGTTATATGCGCGGACTTCGGGTAATACGCCATTTAGGTTGTCTAACCATATTGGTGATGTTGGGCATCAGATGATTCTTGGTCCTACTGGTGCGGGTAAATCTGTATTGTTGAATGTGATGGCGAGCCAGTTCCAGCGTTATGATCAATCACAGGTGTTTATATTTGATAAAGGTGGCAGTTTTTACGCACTTACTAAAGGTGTAAATGGTCAGTTTTATGAAGTTGGTGATGTTGGTAAGGGCGGTCTCGTATTTCAGCCTTTGGCATTTATTGACGACAAAGAAGAGCGAGTTTGGGCATCTGATTGGATCATAGGCTTATTGATTAATGAAAATATTGAGATTGTCCCCGAAACTAAAGAAATTATTTGGCACGCATTAACCAATTTGGCAGAAACGCCTAAAAATCAAAGAACATTAACGGGTCTGCGTTCGTTTATTCAAGATAAAAAGTTAAGAATTGCCTTGGATACCTATACGCTAGGTGGTCCGTATGGTGAGATATTGGACTGTGATGAAGAGCATTTTTATGGCTCAGACTGGCAATGTTTTGAAATGGAGAAGCTTATGTCTACTCCACGAATTATCGCCCCAGTTTTGGCATATATTTTCCATGTACTAGAAAAACGGTTTTCTGGTCGCCCAACCTTGATGATTTTAGATGAGGCCTGGTTATTTTTAGATCATCCAATGTTTGCAGATAAAATAAAAGAATGGTTGAAAACGTTACGTAAACATAATGTGTCCGTTATTTTCGCAACACAGTCAGTTGCAGATGCGCTGAACTCTTCACTGGTATCGGCACTAAATGAGTCTTGTCCTTCCAGGATATTTTTACCGAATGATCGTGCTATGGAACCAAATGTGGCTGAAGGCTATGAGTCTCTCGGTTTGAATGCAAGACAGGTTCAAATATTAAGCCATGCAACGCCCAAGCGTCAGTATTATTTTCAATCCTATAAAGGTAACTGTTTATTTGAGCTTGGTCTGGGTCCTGTTGCACTGGCTTTTTGTGCGGTATCTGGTCCTGAAGATAAGCGTAAAATATCACAAGTATTAGATGCTGCGGGTGGTGATCACAATAAATTTATTCAGAAATATCTTCATTCAAAAGGAATGGACTGGGCTGAAGAAATTATTGATAGTCATTATTCCAAGGAATAGATTGTGGCAGGACAAACAGGAAATTTTCCTTATGGAAAAGATTTAAAATCATACCATTACGGGGAAATAGTCACACCTTACCAAAAGCCTCAAAAAGAATTTGATATGATGGTTGGTCAACATATCCAAAAGGCTCGCATGTGGCGTTTCGGTTTTGTGGCTGCAACTGGATTCTCTATGTTGCTGGTATTGATCTTGATTATGATTATGAACTCTTCGCCATTTAGTATCTATGCAGTTGGCGTGACGAATAAAGGTTATATTCGTTCCTATGGTATGTTGGATGACCAATTTAAAGTGCCAGGATATGCTTATAAGCAGTTTGTTGAAAAAACTTTGACGCACTTAACAAGTCCATCACCAACTAATTCAGAAGTTTGGTTGACAGCATTCTTGTCTGAAGATGCTAGATACGATTTAGAAAGATTTGTGCAAGTTAATATCGGTTCCGACAAATATAAACTTAAAGACTTTAAGGTTGCTGAAAACAATGAGGTAAATTTTTCGTTAGAAATTTATAACGCCTCTGGTATAAGACAAATCTTTATACTTAAATCACTAATATCAACGGAAACACCGCAGGAAGTTTCTCTGATAGAGTTGAACCCGTTAGGCTTCTATATGGAAGAATTGGTCTTTAGGGTTACTCTGGGGGATGGTGTTTTCAAGAAACCAGGCAAGGATGATGGCAGAAAATAAGGACGATTTTCAGAAGTATCAAGACGCTTATGAAGAATGGGAGTCAAGAATTGGTTCGGCAAAGGCGCAAGTAAAAAACTGGCGACTGGCTTGTTTGTTAAGTATTGGTGTGGTCTTGTTGCTGATTATTATCATCTTTATGCAAATGAGCATGCAGGAACGTTATGTTTATGTTGCTGAGATCGAACCGCAGGATAGTATTGTTAATGTAAGGCCTGTTACACAGGGTTATAGTCCGACCGTTGCCCAAAAAGAAGCTTTTATTGCTGAGTTTATTCAAAACATTATGAGTACCCCGCTTGATCCGGTTGTCTTGAATTATCAGTGGCGCATGGCGCAACTATCGGTACAAGGTCAGGCGCAATTGCAATTAAAAGATTATGCAATGACTGCGCAACCAAATAAGCAGGTTGGGCAAGTTACCCAAAGCATTAAAGTTATTAATATTAATACGCTTGGCAATAATAGTTTTGATGTTACTTGGCAGCAAACTACGTTAAACATGGAAGGTAAAACCCAGTCAGTATTGTTATTTGGTGGGATATTTACATTATCTCAAAATAAACCGCCTAAAACATTCCAGGAGATGCTGATCAATCCACTTGGGTTAAGAATAGGATATTTCTCATTTAATCAAAAAGGATCTAGTAGATGATCAAAACAACACTAAAATATGCTCTACTGTCTACAACAATTATTCTGGCAGGGTGTAACGCTTTTCGTGGTGGCAATAGTAATGATGTAGACTTTAATGATAGTTCAAACTTTGTTAAAGCAGTTAATGCTGATCGAGTTGAAACGCGGGTGGTAACGGAATATGTTCCAGTTGCCATGCCTGGGCAGCTTAGACCAGTTCCAAATACGCAAAAAGTAGATGGTAAGTTTGTGAGTGAGAAAAAATATTTATCAAAAGAAGAAGCGGTTGATAAAGCAAATAAAAGCGCCCAGCAATACCCATCTGAAAAAGATTTCTTTAATGCTATGATGACATACGCTTACATGCCTGGAGCGGTCTATACAATTTATTCTGCTCCGTTAAAGATTACAGATATTACGCTAGAAGTGGGTGAGAAAATTATTTCTCAAGCAGCGGGTGATACCTTGAGATGGCAGTTGGCATCCACATATAGTGGTGAGGGTGATAATATACAACAACATATTCTGGTTAAGCCAACAAGCCCAGGTATAGAAAATACCGTTGTCGTAACCACAAACAAAAGAACATATCATCTAATTTTTGTATCTACAGATCAAGATACGTATATGGTGTCCGTGAACTGGGTGTATGAGTCTAGTATGATACAAACATTCGGCGCCGACAGTCTACCTTATTCGAACGTACAAGAAGACCAAAGACAAGACCTTGATTTGTCTGACATGAATTTTAATTATAATTGGAAAATGTATACAGGACCGACTCCGACCTGGTATCCACAGCAAGTATTTAGCAGTGATCGCCAAACATTCGTTTTGTTGCCAAAAGAGTTTTGGACAACCAATGCTGAACTACCAATTATAGAAGTAATTCAAAGTAACGGTGATGAACAAAGTATGATTAATTGGCGAGTTAAAAAACCTTATTTAATCGTAGACTCTGTGTTTGATAAAGCGTATTTAAAACAAGGAATTAAGACAGCTGATAGTTTGCAAATTGTTGAGATTCAAAAAAAATAATTAGGATAAAGGCGTGGCTAAAAAACGTAATGATAATGAGTCAATAGTTCGTTCAAAGAACCCTAAAGCGCTTGAATTGAACAAAAAGACGATTATGGTCGTGGGTGCCGTTTGTGGTATATTAATACTGCTTGCTTTTTTATTTTCAATTAATACAGGACAACAAAAAACAAGTTCAACTTCAAGTAATATTAAAGCAGAAGATTTAACAGTAGATGCTGATGCAGGTAATATCGGTGTAGCAGGTTATAATGATTCAAAACAAATTGATTCAATATTAGGTTTAAATAAAAAACCTGAAGTGGTTGAAAAAATACCGGATGCGCTTCAACAACAAATTCAAGCTTTAAAGTCGCAACAATCTCAGCTACAGTCTGAGCTCTCAAAGCTTAGGGGTCAAAATCAGCCTACACCAAGACCATATTCACCACCGCCAAGACAACAGACGCAGTCAAGTCCTATGGATCGTGAGGCAATGCAGGCTGCATTGTTTTTTCCAGGCGGTGCTCCTGCACCAGTGCCTGTTCAAAAGCCATCGCCTAAGCCAAGTGGTGCAGCAAAAACTGAACAAGATAAGCTTGAGCAAAAACAGCAGTTTATGGAAGGGAAAGTCAATAAAGATGTAACAAATCCGAATACAATTCAATACCCGATATCTAAGTACACCATATTTGCTGGTACTGTGATACCTGGCATATTAAAGTCACAGCTAATATCAAGTTTGCCAGGAAATATTGTTGCATTGGTGAATCAGGATGTATATGACTCCATAACGGGACAATACTTATTAATTCCCAGGGGTAGTACGTTAATTGGTCAGTATAACAGCTCTACAACTTTTGGTGACAGCCAATTGCAGGCAAAATTCTTACGGATAATTAGACCTGATGGCTCCTCAATTGTCTTACCTAATCAGGTTGGTGTTAATAGCATGGGTGCAGCAGGCTTTGAAGATGAAGTGGATAATCACTGGTGGAGTATTATTGGTGCTGGCGTATTATCAGCGGTATTTAGTCTTCCATCCATTGCGGCACAATTAGCGGTTGTAGGGTCAACTGGCTGGAATCAAAATGGTACAACCAATACTGCCTCAATGGGGACAACTGTTGGTGCAGCAGGTTTGGGTTCAATTGGTCAGTCAACATCACAGATTGGTAGCCAAATTGCTTCTAAAGCGTTGAATCAGAAGCCAACTATTACTATTCATGAAGGCTATCAGTTTAACGTGTTGGTGACTAAAGATATTGTAATTCCACCACCAGGTGTTCATATTAAAGTAGATTTGGGCGATGATGAATAAATGGGTTCGATTTGTTAGCTATTTTATACTGTCGTTTGCGTTTTGTAATTTGAATGCAGCGATTGATGATACAGGCGATAATACAAATCAGGATTCAACAAATAGTTCAACTACCCAAAACACTGGCTCAACTTCAGGTGATGGTAGTTTGCTGGGTGAAATGCAAAAAAAAACAGAAAAAGCCTTAAAAACCTTCAAAAATCTAACTGATAAAGATGAATCAAAGAAAAACTTTTTTGCAGATGAAGGATCGACGCCAACCTCTTCGGAATTAGAAGGTGCAAGTTTTGGTGATGATGATACGCCAGATGAAAAAGAATTTAAAATGCCTGGATCCGATCAGGGAGGACCATTTTAATGGCTGAGCAAATATCGAAATTAGATCCAAAGTTATTTGACAGTATTCAATCTGGTTTTATAGATGCGGTGCAAAAGGGCTTTGATGCAGTTCAAACTGATGCAACAAATTTATTTTATGTGTTAGCTGGGTTAGAGCTGGCACTATTTGGACTTGCTTGGGTTATTCGTCAAGAAGAAGCATTTGGGTTATTGGTTTTAAAAATTGTTAAAATTGGCTTATTTTTTGCTTTTATCACCTATTTCCCTGCGCTAGTAAATTATTTGATGCAGGGGTTTTTAAAAGAAGCTTATACGGTTGCGTCAGATAAAGGTGCTATTTATTTATTTCATCCTGGTAAAGTATGGGAAATTGGTTTTAAGGCAGGTGTTTCCATGATGAAGCTCGCCGTAGAATACGGCTCATATAACTATGGGATGTCCTTAATATATTTGATATTAGGATTTGGCTTATTATTTATGTTTACGCTGATTGGCGCGCAAATTATTTTAGTTGTAACATTATTTTACTTGTTGCTAATTTTGACGCTAATACTAATTCCCTTGGGTTTAATAAAACCAATGGAAGATTTTTTCTATAGAGCAGCCCAATCATTATTTAAAGCGGGCGCTCGAGTTTTTACGGTAGCGATAATACTTGGTGTTGCTTTTACCCTTTGGAAGGGATTTAAGTTAACAAACATATCCGAATCTACAGGCTTGGAAAAACCAATGGGTTTATTTTTCTTAACATTGGTTATTTTATTTTTACTGTGGAAATTACCTGGCATTATGGCTGATTCTGTTGGTAGAGTTGGTGGTAATATCTTTGACGGTATTTTTGGCAGTAATTCAACTAGCGTAAATGTTTCTGGTGGTGCGCCAGTTTCAATGCAAGGTGGTTATTCTTCTCCAGGTCAGGTATCAGCGGCTGCGAGTATGTCGGGTGGTGGTTTTGCACCTGCAAGTGGTGCCTCAATTGCGGCTGCAACAACGGTGGTTGGTGGCGCTCCAACTTCTGTAAGTAGTGGTGGATCATCTGCCAGTGGTGCGTCAACCAATGTGACAGTCAATCCTACGAGTGCCGCAGCTGCAATTAATGCAGGAAATAAGCCAAAAGCGGGTGGGGTTGGTCAAGCTTCGAGTGTATCAATTTCGAAAGAAACCTTGAATAAAATTCAAGACACTGTCAAACAGGCCATGAAATAGTTAAGAATGGTTCGTTTAAAGTTTGTGGCTTATCCACTTCTATTTTGTATTTTATTGTATTGCGTGGTTTTTATATTAAAACTGTATGGTTTCTCTTTTGTGTTTCAAGAAAGTGCAAGTATGCCAGTTGGGTATTATTTTATTTATCCATCAAAAAGCATTAAACAAAATGATATTGTCTTGATTAGACTGCAAAAAAACATATCTGATTTTTTACTTGAACGAGGCTATTTAAAAGGGGAAAAACCACTTTTAAAAGAAATTTTAGCTACATCTGGAGATAAAATTTGCTTTAATGAGTCAAATGTATCGGTTGATGGTAAGCATTTTCCTTTATTTAAATTTGATAAAGAAGGTCGCGCATTACCTAAAATTCAGTTTTGTTCTACACTTAAAAAGGATGAATATTTTGTGATTGGCACGGCGAGTCAACATTCATTTGATAGTCGGTATTTTGGGTTGATTCAAGGTAGTCAGATACTAGGGAAAGCAATTAAGTTATGAGTAAATATAGCGTTATTAAGACTAGACAATTAGAGATGTTGGAAACCGCATTTGGTAAAGATGTCATGTGGTATCTTAACGATGAAAAAACGATTGAGGTTATGCTTAATCCCGATGGTCGGCTTCATTATGAAAGGGTTGGTGACTGTCTCTTATACACATCTCCGAGCCCACGAGACAGGCAGAAATCTC